>CAYLQD010000026.1:0-37475 GCA_964385685.1 uncultured Planctomycetota bacterium
GCATACCCCCATCTTGCACTTCCGTCAAGCTAAATAGTATGATGTCCCCAGACTCAGGCTCCTGGAAGTCCTCGACCACCAGCCGGTTCCACGCACGGACGGGATCTTCGGCAGCCACAACACAGATCGTGATCATTCCTTGGGGTAAGCCCCGTTCTCAGAAGGCACAGATATCCATATCACGCCTGGCTTGCCCACAAGATCCACGTCGCGATTCAAGACAACCCAAGGGATGCTGGCTTCTTGTGCGAAGAACTGCTCGGGGCGTTCCAGCCCCCAGTAATCGAATTTTACGTACATCAGATTCCACGTGACACACGTCAAGTTCCCGCGGGCATCAAAATGGGGCTGCCAAGTGCACATGAAATCCATTCCCCTGCGCCGACGATCAAGCTCCAGCAGTCTATGATAGGCCGCGTGCGACCTCTCTGACCGGGGGTGGCTGTAGAACTCCACCAGAAGCAATCGCGCGAGTTCCTTGTCGGTACAGACCCACCGGCACCGGGCCAGTAATCGATCTCTCTTCAGGGAGAAGCTGGAAGAGAACCGGACAATGGGGCACACCCGCAATTCGGCATTTGCGGCGGAGGAGCAAGAAGCTAATCTCGACCTTAGAGCATGCAGCGTGACGTATCGGCCCCCTAGGAGCCCCAGCACCCCAACCAAAAGGATCACGACTAGAACCAGCAGCATTAACACCGCGGTTCGTCTGGCCGCGTAGAGCCTCTGAGAGCCAATGTCTGGCTTCCGTGCACGAGGATTTCCGTGCTTCCTCGTGGCGTCGGATGGCTCACACACAGCGCACGCTCTCCCATGTCCCGCGAGCCCAGACGGTCCCGAATCTGCTCACTTGTCTATCTTGAACTTGCATCCCTTACAACTCCAGCAGAGCATGAAATCGAAGTCATACGTTGATGTCTCTGCCTTCCCGCCTTTCTTAGGAAAAGTGACCCCCTCGTGCGGCTCGTCCGCTGTCATGAGGTGGCCCTCGTCGCCAATCGACTCCCAATGGCAGGCATTATTGTACACGGTGCTATGCTCCGGCCACATGAGGTGGATTTCCTTCCCCGCCACGGTGAATTTCTTCGCCAGTACCAGTATGACGTAGTCACATGGCTTTGGATCCTTGGTACATGGTTCGGCTCCGAGGAAACCAGTGTGGCTTGGCTGCATCCCTTTGAATTTGCACTTGGCGTTGAGTCCGGACGCCATCTCGATAAGTATCCCGTACTTGAGCGCCCACTCCTGCGCCTCAACATCCTTCTGGATCTGTGCGTGCGTGACACCGACTGTCTTCAGCACCGTTTGATATGCCTTGGAGCCAAAAGCCGCTGCCCACTCCGCCATGGTTATGGGGTCGCTGACGTGCCCAACGCCCGGGAGCTGGCGGTCCCACATCGCATCAGGATTCCCGGCAAGAACAGCACTAGTATATCCGTGGCAGTTGGCCCGTTTCCCGGGATGCCCGTGGTCCTTAGCCTCCTCTCCCATGGGATCCCGGGCTGTTCCCGGCCGACCTCCCACATATTCATACAAACTCATCCCATCGACATATCCTTCGGGGTCGCGTTGCACCCAGCGGCCAAGATGCGGGTGATACGAGCGATTCCGCACGTGATAGAGACCGGTTTCGAGGTCGTAGTAGTAGCCGCAATAGAGAATGGGGTTGAGGTGGTCGCTGACGCCGTTCGGATCGGCGTCCCATTCCGTGTCGCCTTCGCCGCCGGGCTCAGTCGCCGGGTTGTCCGGGTCCCCCGGCCCGCCATCGAGCACGGTGACCGAGCCGTACGGATCGTAAGCGTAGCGCTCGACGACCTGCCAACTGTCCACCTCGACCTCATCGACGAGGGCCGTCACGTTGAAGTTCGCGTCGGTCAGATAGTAGATCCGCCCGTCCATCACGCCATATACGGTGAAGTCCTCGCGCAGGATCGGCGAGTCGATGTAGCGCGTGCTCCACACGAACTGATACTGCGGCGCCAGTGTGTCGGGCGCGGTGCTCTCCGTGTCCGTCTCCCGCGTCTCAAGGAGCTGCCAGCCCGTGTTGTAGTACATGTGCTGATACGTGTCGATGCCGTCCGGACTCCCCGGCGCCGCGGTGTCGATATGCTTCTTCACCCGCCGCCCGAGCGCATCGTAGATGTTCTTCTGAATCGTCGTCTCGCCATCGGGGTCGCCGCGGCGACGGACTGTGGACGTTGGACTCTGGACTATGGTTTCACGGCCGCGGCTTCCGGTCCATTGTCTATTGTCCATCGTCCCCTGTCCGGCTCTCACACGTCCACCCGGCGCCCGCGGCGTGTCGGCAGCGTTGTGGTCGGAACCATCATACCCCCTCGGCGCGGCTTTCCCGCACAACGAGGATAACACGCAACCGGCGGGCCGTCAATGCTGGCGGCCGCCCGAGAACATTCTTGCGATGCCGCGGACAATCGAAGAGAATCAGTAGCCCGTGAGCGTATGGAGAGCATCGATGGACAACGTCAATAAGGATCTCGCCGCGTGGTTCGCCGACGAGCCGCCCGGCCTGCGAAACGATCCCGTGCGCTGGCTCCAGAAGAAGGCGTGCGCTAAGGCGGCGACCCTGCGGCGTGACTTCAAGACGCGCGCCGAGTGGGAGGCGTTCCGCGCGCAGATGCGGGCCGACTTGCCCGCCGTCATCGGTTTGCCGCAGTTCCCCGACCTGAAGGAGAGCGCCCTGCGGGGCCGCGTCCGCCTCGGCGACGATCTTGCCTGTGAGCGGGTCGACGTCTACGTCGATGACGACTATGCCATTCCCGCGTTCGTGTTCCAGCCGGCCGAGCCGCCTGGCGCGCCGATGCCGGGCGTGGTCCTCTCGCCGGGCGCCGGCCAGGACAAGTTCCTCCGGCCGCACCAGGAGATGTGCGTTCGGATGGCGAAGCACGGGTTCGCCGCCCTGCTGTTCGACCACGCCGCGACGGGCGAAGCCACGGGCCGGAAGCCGTGGAGCCAGGGCGGCATCAACATCGTCCAGAGCACGGGCGAGCTCGTCGGCACCAGCCAGCTCGCGCTCCGCGCCGCCGAAGACATGCGCTGCGGCGAGTACCTCCGCAGCCGGCCGGACGTCGACGCCTCCCGCGTTGCGCTGACCGGCCTGTGCCAGGGCGGAATGGACACATGGCTGGCCGGGGCGTTGGACGAGCGCTTCTGTGCCGTTGCCCCGATCTGCGCGGGCTCGACGTTCGCGGCCGTGGCCGGCGAGATGCATTCGTACCAGGTCTGGTCCGACCCGTCGCCGTACCCGTTCGGCATCCTCAACATCTGCGACGTCGAGCACCTCTACGCCGCGATCGCCCCGCGGCCGCTGATCGCGCGGGCGAACCTGCCGGACAACTGGTGGCCCGTCAGCGGTCTCGACGACATCGAGAGCTTCACGCGCAGGATTTACCGGCTGTACGACGCGGAGGATCGCGTCGACTTCCGCGCGGAGGTGCACGAGCACGCGATCACCGGACCGTTCGCAGACGCTCTTGAAGCGTTCCTGCTCAAGTACGTGTAGACACCCACCGGAGATGGTCATGAAGCTGATTATGTTTTCGAAGATGTTCGCCGACCGCGACGCGGCGGCGCTGGTCGAACTCGCCGCCGACCTCGGACTCGACGGATACGACCTGGCCGTCCGCCCCGGACATCCCGTGAATCCGGACAACGTTTCGACAGAGCTTCCGAGGCTGGTCAAGACGCTGCGCGACGCAGGGTACGATATCCCAATGATTAGCCGCGAAACCGACCTGTTGATGCCCGACCACCCCACGGCCGAGCCGACCATCGCCGCGATGGCAGAGGCCGGCGTGCCGCTGTTGAAGCTGGGCTACTTCCGCTACAACCCGGCGGAGGATGACTACCTGGCCCGCGTCGCCGAGGTCCGCAAGGCGTTCGAGGGCTGGCAGGCGCTGGCGATGAAGTACAAGGTCAAGGTGTGCTACCACACGCACAGCGGCAACTGCATGGGTGCCAACGGCGCGGCAATGGCCCACCTGCTCGAGGGCTTTGACCCGCGGCACGTGGGCGCGTATCTGGACCCCGGCCACCTGCAACGTGTGGGCGAGAGCTTCCCGATGGCGGTCGGCATGGTGCGGCCGTATCTGAGCGTCATCGGCCTGAAAGACACGCTCGTCGTCCGAGCCGAGCAGGAAGACCACGGCGTGGCCAAGTGGAGTTGGGAGCCCGCCGGGCAGGGCCTGGTCGACTGGACGGGCGTGTTCGCCACCCTCAAAGAAGCCGCGTTCGACGGTCCCCTGACCGTCCACTGCGAGTTCCGCGTGCCTGAAGATGAGTTCATGAGCACCGTCAAGACCGAGATCGCCTTCTTCCGAAGGTACGTCAACAGACAGAACCACGTCAAAGGACAGAGCGATGCTCAACTACCTGATCGCGCAGATGAACGAGCTTGACGCGGTCCCGTGCCCCTGCGGCCAATCGCGCCGCGCATTCCTCAACGACCCCGCCCGCACAGCGTCGATGCACTTGCTCGACGTGAAAGGCGACGCACACGTCCACTACCACAAGACGCTGACCGAGATCTACCTTATCCTCGAGGGCGAAGGCCACCTCGAGCTCGACGGCGAGATGGTCCCAGTCAGGCCGATGACGGCGGTGCTTATCAAGCCCGGTTGCCGGCACCGCGCGGTCGGCACGCTTCGCACGATCATCGTCCCGATCCCGGCGTTCGACCCCGATGACGAGTGGAGTGATTGAGCCTCCGATGGCCGGCGCGCCGAGCTGCCTGTCGGGCTTCGCGTCACCGTTAAGCCCGAGCGGCGCCGGCGGGGATGGCAAGGCTCAATCCGGGCCTCCGCGGCAGGCGGGCGGCGTTCGACAACACGCCTACGGAACGCGGGTCCGGTCGTTCTCTGTGCTCTCCCAGTAGTCAGAGCCCGGGCCGAGCTTGGCGAGGAGCGCGTCGGTCGCCTTGTTGAGCTTGTCGACAATCTCGGCGGGGAGCGGCGACGAGGCCGCGGCCACGTTGGCCTCCAGTTCCGTGACGTTGCGCGCTCCGACGAGGGCGCACGTGATGGCCTCGTTCGCGACGGCCCACTTCACCGCGATCTCGGGCATCGTCATCCCGCATTCCGTGCAGATGGCGCGGATGTCGGCGAGCGCCTGGTTGGTCTCGTCCTCGGCGCCCGCTTCCCCGTGGCGCGTGAGTTCGCACCGTTTGCAGTCGAAGTGCCGCGTCCGCCGCTGCCAGCGCGGCACGTCGGCGAGCGTAGGATACACGTCCGCCAGCAGCCCCTGAAGCAGCGTCATGTAGCCGATGACGCCGACGCCCGTCTCGCGGCAATGGGGCAGCGCCTCCAGTTCGATCGCGCGGGTCAGTAAGCTGTAAGGGAGTTGGTCGACGGCGATGCCGACCCCGGTCGCCTGCGCCCTCCGCAGCCAGTCCGCGCCGAAGTTGCTGACGCCGATGTGGCGGATCTTGCCTTGGTCCCGGAGCTTGCTCATCGTCTCGAAGGCCGCGTCCACCGACGGCGGGTTCTCGATGACGGCCGCGTCGTCGGTGAAGTGGCGGATCGAGTGCGGATGAATCGGCCAGTGGATCATGTAAAGGTCAACATAGTCGGTGTCGAGCCGCTGGAGCGAGGCCTCGCAGTGCTCGACGAGCGTCCCCGGGTAGCAGTTGGACGGCGAGACCTTCGTGCCGACCACGACGTCGTCGCGCCGGACGGCTTTCAGGGCCTCGCCCAGAGCCGTCTCGCTCGCGCCGTTGTCATACATCTCGGCCGTGTCGAAGTAGTTGACGCCGAGGTCGACGGCGCGGCACACGACGTCTTGCACGTCCTTCCGGTTCTGCTCGCCCCAATACTCGCCGCCGCCGAACGCCCAGCAGCCGGCGCCGAGGACGGACAACTTGAGATCGCTCTGCCCGCAGGTGCGAAGTTTCATTGATGTGGCCCTTCCTTGCTCTGTTGGAAACAGAGATCCTTCGCTTACGCTCAGGATGACATGAACACGTAAGCTCCGCAATGACTGTCATTCTGAGCGGAGCGAAGAATCTCTACGTTGTCACGCGAGTTGTTTTTCAATGGACCGGCCCCTCCTTACTTCTCCTCCACAGTCGCCTTGGTCGCTCCGGTCGAGATGCCGCCGTCGACGAGGAGCGTCTGGCCCGTCACGTATTCACTGGCGTCGGACGCGAGGAAGACGACGGCGCCGTCGAGGTCGTTCGGCTGGCCCGGCCGCTTCAGCGGAATGCGGTCGCACAGGTAGGCGAGCCAGTCTTTCTGCTCGTAGAGCATCGCGTTCTGCGCGGTCTTGAACCAGCCGGGCGCGAGGCAGTTGACCGTGATGCCGTGGACGCCCCAGCCGTCGGCCAGGCTCATCGTGAGCTGCTTCGTGCCGCCGCGGCTGGCGCAGTACGGCCCGAGCCCGGCATAGCCGGCGACGCACGTCACCGAGCCGATGTTGACGATGCGGCCGTATTCGTTCGGGATCATCGACTTGATCGCGACGGCCTGCGCCATGAAGAACGTGCCGCGAAGGTTCGTGTCGACCACATACTGCCAGTCCTCCCAAGTCACCTCGGCGGCCGGCTTGCGGCGGTTGCAGCCGGCGTTGTTGACGAGGACGTCGATCTTGCCGCACGCGGCGAGCGCCTCGTCGGCCGCGCTCTGGATGCTGTCGTAGTCGCGGACGTCGAGTTCGACCGGATACGCCTTGCGGCCGATGTCCTCGATCTCCTTCTGGAAGTCGGCGAGCGAGCCCTTGTCCCGGCTGGTGATGACGAGATCGGCGCCCGCCCTCGCGAGCGCCCGGCCCATGTACTGGCCGAGCCCGCGACTCGTGCCCGTCACCATCGCCACCTTGCCCGTCAGGTCGAACAGATTCTTGTCCACGGTCGTCCTCCTTCTTACGGCTTCAGGATCACTTTCATCAGGCCCGGCTCTTTGTCGTAGAGCCGCTGGAACCACGAGGCGCCCTCAGCGAGGGGCACGGCCGCGCTCATCAGCGCGTCGGTGCTGATCTTGCCACCCGCGATCAGGTCGAGGCATTCGGGATACTCGCCGCACGACGCGCACGATCCGTAGGCCGTGATCTCGCGCGTCACGACGACCTGGAGCGGCAGCTCGACGGTCGGCGACACGTTGCCGACGAGGGTCAGCGACCCGCCCTTGCGGAGGCAGGCCGCCGCGGTCCGGATCGTGGGCGTGATGCCGACGACCTCGAACGCTCCATCCGCCCCGCGGCCGCCCGTGAGTTTCTTCACCTCCTCGACGACGTCGCACGCGTCGGAGCGGAGCACGACGTCGGCGCCGAGCTTCTTCGCGAGGTCAAGCTTTCTCTGCTCGATGTCGACGGCGACGACCGTCCCGCAGCCGAGCGCCCGCAGGCACTGGACGACGAAGAGCCCGATCATCCCCGTGCCGACGACGACGGCCGTGTCGTCCGGCGACACGCCGCCGCGCTTGACGGCGTGCAGAGCGATTGAGACCGGCTCGACCATCGCGGCCTGCTCGAAGGAGACGCCGTCCGGGATCGCGTAGAGGATGCGCTGCGGCACCGCGACGACTTCGGCGAACGCGCCGTGCTGGCGATAGTCGTCGCACGAGACGCCGAGCACGCGGCGGTTATCGCATAGGTTGATCTGTCCCGCCTCGCAGAACCCGCACGAGCCGCAGTAGATCGTCGAGTCGAACGTCACGCGGTCGCCCGGCTTCCAGCCCGTGACGTTCGCGCCGACTTCGGCGATGACGCCCGACGCCTCGTGCCCCATGATAATCGGCGGCCGGCGCCGGCCGGTCGAGCCGTCGATGCCGTGGGCGTCGCTTCCGCAGATGCCGCACGCCTCGACCTGGATCAGCACGTCGTCGTCGCCCATCTCGGGGTCGGGCCAATCGGCGACCTCGAACTGGTTATATTCCTGAAGCACAAGGGCCTTCATCGCTTCGTTCCTTTCAGTAACACTTCAGCCAAGTGGCGTGGCGGGACGAAAAGCGGTGACAGGCACGTCTCCGCTCGTCTCACTCGCTTCGCTGGTGCCAGTCCCCGTTTTTCGCCCGCAGCGTTGCCGAGACACGCCGGCGGAAAACAGGGACTGCCACCCGCTGGCTGTCCCGTTTTCCGCACCTTGCGCTCTTTACTTGGCTGAAGTGTTACTCCTTTCATTCGTCCGCGTCTCGGTCAGCCGATTCGTCTCTGCTCGACCAGGTCTTCGTTGAGCGTGAAGCCCAGCCCCGGGCCGTCGGGCAGGACAAGGCGCCCGTCCTTGATCTCCGGGGGTGGGTCGATCAGGTCGCGCTCCCACGCGTCCTCCGGCGCGACCGACGCCCACTCCTGGTACAGAAGATTCGAGACCGCGGCGGACACGTGCGTCGCGGCGCGCGTGACCACGGGCCCGCACCAGGTGTGCGGGGCGACCTGGACGTCGAACGTCTCGCACATCGCCGCGACCTTCATCGTCTCGACGATCCCGCCGTTGTTGCCAACCTCCGGCTGCCAGACCGAGAGCGCGCCCGTGGCGAGGAACTCCCGGAGCACGTCGCGCGACTCGGCCAGCTCGCCGGTCGCCAGAGGCAGCGACGTGCACCGCGATAGCTCCTGGAACCCGGCCGGGTCGTCGAGGGGCATCGGGTCCTCGAAGAAGATGGGATCAAACGGCTCGAGCGCCTCCGCCGCGAGCTTGGCGCCCTCGAGGTTGAAGCGCCCGTGCGCATCGATGGCGAGCTTGTAGTCCGGGCCGACCGCGTCGCGCACGGCGGCGACCTCCTCGACACATTCGGCGATGGCCTCCGCGCCCGGGTCCCCGCCCTCGCGGAACGGGTCCCACTTGAACATCTCGAATCCCGCGTCCTTCACCGCAAGGATGCGGTCCAGGTCGAATTCATCCCGGAACGCGCCGTGGTCGGCGTAGAGCGGAATGCAGTCGCGGTCGGCCCCGCCGATCAGCGCGTGGACGGGCAGCCCGGCCGCCTTCCCGGCGATGTCCCACAGAGCGATCTCGATGGCCGACACCGCGGACGACCAGTGCTGTGCGCCCTCGGGCGCGTTCGCGAGCGCCTCTTCCGCGAAGAACTCGATCCGCCGCAGGTCGGTGCCGACGACCCGCTCGCCCAACTGCTCGATGTGTCGTCCGATGGTCGCGGGGGCGTCGGAATCGCCCCAGCCGAACGAAAACCCTTCGCCGATCCCCTCGAGGCCATTGTCGGTCCGGACGCGCACGAGCGTCCACGCGGTATAGCCACGCGTTCCTTCGATCAAGAACGGTTCGACGGCAGCGACCTTCACCTATGCCATCTCCTTCGCGAGCCGGACGGCCATCGCGCACCACGTCGTCGTCCGCTCGGCCTCGCCGTGAAACGTGCTCGTGTCTTTCATCACGATGTGGATCGGACAGCCGCGGGCGATGTCGAGCGTCTCGCGGATGTCCTGCTCCGCCGCATTCCACTCCGCGGCGGGCGCGCAGATCCGCGACGGGTTCGGCTTGTAGACATACACATACCTGTCGCCCATCTTCTCCGCGCAGAGCTTTCGGTCGGACCACGGCGACACGGCCAGCCAGCGCAAGTGCGGCACCTTCTCGAAGAGCAAGTCGAGCTTGTGGTCGAGCGGCTCGCAGCAGCCGTAGTCTACCATGCCGAACCGGTTCATCAACGGAATCTGATAGGCGAGGACGAATTTGTCGAACTGCTCCGGCCCGACGCCGACGGTCTCCTGCGACTCGGCCCAGCACCAGCAATCGGTGAGCGGCGCGCGGCAGGCGTCGTCGCCGCCGGTCGGCAGGGCGGAGTTGTACGCGAGGCCGCCCGAGCCCAGGTTGGCGCGCGGCGTGTTGTTGTAGCCGATCGCGTGTTCGCGCTCGAGCAGGTCGAGTTCATTCATGTAGTCGTCGCGAAGAAAGGCCATCAACGCGTGCAGCAGCTCGGGCTGGTCGTACATGTAAAGCATCATGTTCTCGAGCCCGATCATGTGGATGAGCACGCGGCTGAGGCCGTAGCGCCAGCCGAGCCGCCCGACCTTGCGGACCTTCAGGATGTCGCCGAATAGCTCCTCGTAGAACGCGGCGTCGCGGTCGGCGGCCTCGTGGTCGAGCCGGATCGGGCGGAAGTGGAGCGCCTCCATGTCGTCGAGACACTTGATGACCGGCTCGATGTGGTAGGCGCCCTGTTGCTCGCCGCTGCGGGTGGTCAGAAGCTGAAAGCCGTAGTCGTCGTATCCGCCGCCGGTCGCGGGGATGCCGACCTCCCAGATGTCGAGAATCGGGAGGTCGTCGGGGATGTGCTCGTGCTGGGCGATGGCGGCACGCAGCGACCACTCGATGTTGCGCACCTGCTCGCCCTCGCATTCCGTCGGCATCCAGGCGGCGGCCATCTCGTTCCACGGCTGCTGGATCGCGAGAACCATCGGGCGCTCGGGCTTGAGGTCGTTGCAGGCCTTCCACAGGCGGATCTTCTCGGCCTGCTCGGGCAGCGCGGCAATCTCGGCGACTCGTTCCGCAAGGTCACGGATGATGCCGCGGTCTTTCACGCTGATCGTCATCGTCGTCCTTTTCGTCACTCGCCGGCCGCGTCGCAGGCGGCGTAGAAGTCGTCGTTCGAGGCGGAGAAGCCGTGCATCTGCTCGACCTCGCGAACGGCGATCTCGGTCGCGAAGCGCGCGTCGACCGTGTCGGGGAACTCGACGCCCTCGGTCGCATCGCGGAGCAGGATGCAGTCGTAGCCGCGGCCGGCCATGGCCCGCACGCCGTAGTCGCGGCCGACGATGCACCAGTTCGTCGCGAACCCCGCGATCAACATGTGCAGGATGCCCTTCTCTTCGAACAGGTCGTTGAGCTGCCGGCCGTCGGCGATCACATAGTCGCCGTCCTGCACCTTCACGTGAGGCGACATGTCGAGCTTCTTGTGCGTCGGCCAGTGGAGCGCGATGCCGGGCGGCTGGCTCCTCGGGTTGCGGAACTGCGCGTAGTCGCCCTGGCGGCCGCGGAACTCCTCGGGCGGCCAGGTCGGCGCCGGGCCGGGCTCGGGCGGTGGGGTGCGGCCCTGGTAGACCTCGTACTTGTCCGGATGCCCGTACACGACCTCGGGGCTGGGCGCGAAGACGATCGTCAGGCCCGTCTCCCGAGCCCGGTCGATGAGCGGGACGATGATGTCGCGTGTCATCCCGTCGGCCCGCGCGATCCAGCTCTCGATGTGATGGATGTCCCAGAGGTCGATGAGGACGAGGGCCGTCTGCTCGACCGGAAGGGGAAACAAGAGTTCCCGCCGGATGAAATTCTCCTCGCGACAAGGCACATCTTCGGGCGTGCTGTCCTGGAAATACCGGACCTTCAGGTTCAGCGTGCTCATGCGTGCGTCTCCTCGGAGAAGTCGCCGTACGTGCGGCAGGCGTTGTCGTAGATGCAGAAATTGTCGAGCGGGACCTCGTGGCTGATCGAGTGCGTGCCGATAATGACGCCGCCGTCGCGGCCCATGTCGATCAGTTGCTTCGCCTCGGCCTCGATCCGTTCGGCCGGACCGTTGATGAGCGTGTCGGTGTTGTCCATCCCGCCGATCAGCACGAGGTCGGGGAACGCCTCTCGGATTTCGATCGGGTCCATCCCGGCGCGGCGTTCGAGCGGGTTCAGCCCGTCGATGCCGGCGTCGACGAGCATGTCGAGGATCGGCCGAATGTTCCCGTCCGAGTGCAGGAAGACGTGGCGGGCGCCGGCCTCCTTCCACGCCCGGATCATCCGCCGGTAGCCGGGCAGGAAGATCTGCTCGAACTGCTTCGGCGAAAACATCGGCGCGTGGTTGTAGGCCATGTCATCCCAGATCGACATCCCCGTGCCCCGGAGCTTCCAGCGGCGAATCTCTTCGAGCCCGATGGCCGTCAGGTGGTCGGCCATCTTGTCGGCAAGCGCACGGGCCAGCGGCGGATCGCTCGCGATGTCCGTCAGGAACTGCTCCTCGCCGCGGACGAACGTGGTGCGAAGGTATGGCCCGCCCGTCTTGCCGAAGACGCATCTCGGATCGACGCTGGCGTCGCGGTCGCCGCCGTAATAGCGCGAGTCGATGCTGGGCGAGTCGAACACCACGTCGTCCGGATCGGTGCCGGCCGGGATCGGCACCTCGAGCACCTCGTAGAAGTACGTGTCCTTCCGCGTGCGCTTCGTCGCGCCCCAACTGTCGACCGAGACCGTGTGCTCGTCGTTCTCCTCGATCGTCCGGGCGCGCGTGGGGTACGCCCCTTCGTCCGGGACCCAGATGTCGATGTCGGACAGGTCGCCGGGCTCGCCGAGCCGCTCGCGCCATTCGTCGGGGAACGACCAGAACCCGTCGAACCGCGGGATGCGGTCGGGCCTCTTGAAGTCGTACGCGGTCAGGACGCGCTCTCTTGCGGTCACCGCTTCCTCGTCACTTCACGCAGTAGATGTGGCCGTCGGCGCCGGTGACGAGTATATCGGCGAGCCCGTCGCCGTCAACGTCCGCCACGACGGGCGAGCTGACCCACGCCGGGAGATCGAGCGTCCACTTCACGACGCCCCGCTTGCCGGCCTTGTCGGTCCCGATGCAATAGAGCGTGTGACCGCGAGTGAACAGCAACTCGTCGCGGCCGTCGGAGTCGATGTCGCCGCTGACGGGTGAGTCGTTGATGCCGTCGGCCGGCATTGGCATCCGCCAGACGATGTTGCCGGTGGCCGTGTCGTAGCACCGGACGCCGTCGGGATAGCCGAGTCCGATGGCCTGCATCCGCCCGCCGCCGGCGAAGTCGCCGAACGCGGCCATCCAACGCGGCCCCTTGCCGATGCCGTCGATCCAGAGGCGCGCCCCTTTCGGCCTGTCGACATCGAACAACGCCGTGGCGGCGGCGCTCCGAGTCCCGAAGAAGACAGTCACGGTCCCGTCGTTCCGGAAGTCGCCGGCGACGGGCATGCCCCAGTAGAGCGTCTCGTGGGCGAGCAGGTTCGCTCCGGTCGTGCCCTTCAGGATGTAGTAGACGTTGGGATGCAGCAGCGCCGCGTCGTCGAGCCCGTCGGCGTCACAGTCGGCGATGGCGAACGGCGTGCCGCCGACGCCCCGGCTCTGTATCTGACGTTTCCGGTGCCACAGCCGCCGCCCGTCGCGGCCGGAGAGCAGCATCGTCTCCTCGCTGTGCATCATCGAGCGCCGGACCGTCAGCAGGACGTCCATCCGGTTCTTGTCAGTGAAATGGCCGACCTGCCACAGGATCACGCCGCCGATGTTCCAGTACGGCAGCCCGCCGGGAATGTGGCCGACGTCGTGGTGCCAGACTTCCTTGCCGTCGAGGTCCATCGCGACAAGGCGGCCGGCTCCGTTCGGCGCGGCCGTGGCATAGAGGAGTTGACGGCGGCCGTCGCCTTTGAGGTCGGCCGTGACCGAGCCGCGGGAGCCCGGCGTCTCGCCCTGGGCTCGGCCTGCGACGCGCCACAGCTCGTGAGCCGCCTCCGCGTCGTGGGGCGCGTGAAAAGCGACCAACTGCTGGCCGCTTCCGGCGACGACGATCACGGGCTTCTTGTAGCGTCTGTCCTTCACGACGGCCGGAGCTACCGCCGGCACGCCCGTCCTGCCAGAGACCAGAACCTTCGCCTTCCCCTTTGAGACAGCGACGTTGGCCGGAGCCCCCGGCGCTGTCCTGCAACGGACGAGCATGTTGCCGGCCTCGTCGAGCGCGACGCCGTCGGCGTCGGGTGCGGTGGCCGCCACGAGCGGCCGCAGGGCGCCGCCCTTCCAGCGCTCGGCCGCAATCGTCACGCCGCCCTTCTTCGTCTGGCGCCGCGTGACGATGACGGGCCGCTTCCCGACCTTGCGCCAGAGGACGTCCCGGAGCGCGTCGGTCGCGCCGGTGTTGACGTGTGCGGGCATCGGCCGGTTCCACGTCTGCCAGGCCGCGTTTTCGCGCTGCCAGACCGCCTTCGCCTTGCGACCCTTGACCTTCCAGACGCGGATCGTGCCGTAGTCGGGGATGTGCGCCCCATTCGTCTCGACCGTGAGCAGTTCGGCCGCGCCGTCGCCGTCGATATCGACGATGCCCTGCAGCCGCGCATCGGCGATTTCGGTCTCGACCTTCCCGGTCATTCCGTCGAAGACCGTCACGTGCCACCGCCCGTCGCCCTTCCCGTTCTGCAGGTTGAGCATGACCTCGAGGCGGCCGTCGCCGTCGACATCGGCGGCGGGATCGACGTTCACCCGCATCATCTTCTGCGGGTTGCTGATGTCTTGCTCGATGTCCTGCTGCCAGCGGATGAAGAGCTTGCCGTCGCGGCAGCCGAGCACGTCGATGTGCTTGGAGAAGTCGGCCATCACAAGGAATTCTTCCCGGCTGTCGCCGTCCATGTCGTATACGCCGAAGAATCCGTAGCTCCGGCCGGGCGTGAAGCGAAGCTTGTCCTTCACCACCCCGGTCTGCAGATCGAGCAGAATCAGATCGTTCCAGGGGAGGATGGCGATCTCGCGTTTGCCGTCGCCGTCGAAGTCCCCGACGATCGGGCTCGCGGCGAAGAGCCCGCCGATCGGCTTCATCTGCCAGACCTTCTTCCACTTGCCGTTCGTCCAGACCTTGAGCCATCCGCTGGACATCGGCCAGCCGCCCGTGGTGCCGGACGCGCGGAAGGCGGTCTCGAACTCGACCTTCTCGAGCCCCGGCACATCGGGCACAGCGTCGACGTAGGCGGTGTGCCCGCCTCGGCGAAGGGGCTGCCGGCGGCCCTCGATCATCGCCGGCGGCTGCTGAAGGCCCCAGCGCTGGAGGTTGGTAACGGTTGAAAGGTCGCCGAGCTTCCCCGCTGGCACCGAGACGCGCGTGTCGCCGTCGTCAGGTTTCGCCTCGATGAGCGTATCGATGGCGCCGACGTAGTGCTTCCACGCGATCTTCGGACTAGATATCTTCCCCTTGAGCGGCGACCGCGCCTGCTGCGAGCCGTCGCGCCGATAGCAGCCCCATTCACCAGCCATCGGGAACTTGCGGACGGCGGGCCGCTCTGCTGCGCGTGACATCGACGTTGCGAGAAGGAGCGCCGTAAGGACAACGATTGCGGCTCGATGGTGACGCATCACGTCACTCCTTGCAGCGTCATCGCAGGATGTCGTCGCTCAGAATCGTGGGGCACCAGAACCTCTCGATGTACTCCACGACCAAGCGGGTTCCCTCGTCGTGGCTGACGTACGGCGGCTTGCCGGGGTTGTACATCGTGTCCGTCAGGTCGCGGATGAGGGCGACGTTGAATCCCCACCGCACCATCTGCTTGATGGCGAAGGAGCGGCCGAGCACGCACATGTTCGTGTGCACGCCCATGATGAGGATGTCGGTGATGCCGCGATCCCGGTAGAGGCCGACCAACTCCGCGCCGTTGTCGGAGATGACGTCGCGTTCCTCGTCGATCTCGATCGCCGGGTGCTGGCGCGACCAGGCCGGATAGGATTCATCGGGCGGGGTGTCGCAGCCCTCGTCCGACGCATCGATTGGCTGCGGCGGGTCGTCGTGCGGCAGACTCTTGGGCGGCTCCGCCTTCGGAGCGTCGAGCACGCGCTGCCGGGCCGGGTTGTCCTTGTAGAATTCCATCGTATCTGATGGAGCGTGCACGATCAGCATGCCCTTGTCGCGAGCGGCCGCGGCAACTTCGTTCATTCGCGGGAGCAGCTTCGCGAGCCGCTCGTTCGCGCCGCGGGCCCAGTGCTTGTCCCACACGTCGCACAGCACGAGGGCCGTCCGGGCCGGATCGAGTTCGCGGGATGCCTCGTGGACACACCAGACGTTGTATCCGTGCTCGTTTTGCTCAAGCGTCTGGTTTCTGAAAGAAAACGTCAGCGCCCCGCTCGCGGCCATACCCGTCTCCTTCGTCGCACGGCCCTCGCGGAGCCGCCCGGCCCGCGACCGGCCGGTCACTCGCCGTTGAGGAGCGCCTGCGCGAGAATGACCTCGCAGACCTCCATCGTCCTGACGGTGTCGCGGAACGGCGACGACGTGACCTCCTTCCCCGTCTTGAGCGAGTCGATGAACTCGCGGTTCTTGACCTCGAACCCGCCGAAGACGCGAATGTCGTCGCTCCCGGCCACCTCGCGCGTGTCGTACTCGACGCCCTGATAGTCGCCGTTCTCGTAGAGGAACGCCTTGCCCTCGACCTCGGCATCGGCGGTGATGCCGGGCGCGTGCATCTGGACGCGGAGCACCCGCCGGCCGCTGCACCAACTGTTGGCGACGTAGCCCGTCGAGCCGTTGTCGAAGTGGAGCGTGGCCGCGATGAAGTTGATGTCGTGCACGCCGACGCGCTTGCAGTGGCTCTCGACCTCGATTACCTCGCCGCCGCACATCCAGCGGACCGTGTCGACCGAGTGTGTGCAGTCGTCCATCATGTGGTCGCGCGGGCCGAAGACCGGCTCGACGTTGCACTTGAAGAACTCGCAGACGGCGTATGTGATCGGGCCGTGCTCGAGGCACTTGTCGCGCATCTTCTTGAGCAGCGGGCAGCTCCGCCGCTGATGGCTGACCTGCGTGATGCACTTGTTCTCTTGGGCCATTACGGCGAGCGACCGCGCCTGATGAACCGTCAGCCCCATCGGCTTTTCGATGTAGAGATTGAGCCCCTGGCTCAGGCACCAGATCCAGATGTCGTACATGATGTTCGGCTGGCCGACGACGTAGACACCGTCGGGCTTCAGCTTCGTGATCATGTCCTGGTACTCGTTGAACTGCCGAGAGACGTAGCGGTTCTTCTTCGGGATGCCGTGCCTGTCGGCCGTGCTGTGCACGCGCTCGGGACTCAGGTCGCAGATACCGACGACCTCGACGTCGCTGAACGACGCGAGCGAGGGATAGTGAACCATGTTGGCCATGCCGCCCGCGCCGACCGTGCAGATGCGAACCTTCTTCTTGCCGCGCTTCGCGCGAGCCGGCGCCTTCTTCGTCGCTTTCTTCTTCGCCATTCCGAGACTCCTGAAAACAGAACGCTATTTCGGCCCCGCCGACTGCCAGTCGGTGATCTTGCTCTCCACCTCGCCCGCCGGCTGCGCCATCAGGAACTTGAGGTACGCGATGTCCTCGCGAAGCAGGCGCGGCACCTCCGTCTCCATGAACTGCCCGCCCGACGGAGCGCTGTACTCGGCCGGCAGGCAGACGTCGCCCTCATAGCCGCGGGCCTTCAACGCGTCGACCGCCTTGCTCCACGAGTAGCCGGCGTGGTGGCAGGTGGTCCAGTGGACGGCCCATTGCGCCTCGACGGCCTCGGGCCCGTTCACGCGCAGGTGGAAGGCGCTCTTGAAGTTGACGAGCCGCAGGTGCGACCAGCAGATGTCGATGGCCATGACCTCGGGCTCGCCGTCGACGGCGCAGTGCGCCATGTCGAGCACGGCGCAGATGTGCTTCGGATCGTAGCCCTCGATCAGGTGCATGGTGCCCATCGCGCTGCCGACGCAGTAGCCGCAGTGGTTCTGCACGCCGATGGCGACGCCGGCCTGGTCGAGCGCGGGCACGAGCTGGTCGTACCCGTCCCGGATGTTCTTCTCCGACGCCAGGTAGCCGACGTTCATGTCGATGCCGACGCAGACGCGGATGATGGGCACGTCGCACTCGCCACAGGCGGCGATCGTTCGCTCGTCGGTGCCGCCGGCGACGCTCCCGATTTTGACACCGTGATCGGCGAACACCCTGGCCGCCTCGGGCAGGCCGGTCGCGATATTGTCCGGCTCGACCTGATAGCCCGGGCGGACCGGCAGCTCCACGCCGTCCAGCCCGAGGTCCTTAACGAACTTCGCCAGTTCCGGCAGCGTCATCGTCTGCCAGGGTTTCGAGAAGACCGTCATCGGCCATGCCCGCTCCGCCATTATTCGCTCCTTTCCATGTGCGCGACCCATCAGAACACTCGTGAAGAACGCGGGGCGATCCGCGAAACGCCCGGCGGCCCGCTCCGTCGGCGAGTCATAATAAGACCTGCGCCCCTTCCCCGCAATGCGTTTTCTGGCCTTGGGGGCCGTCGTGCTGGAAGGACCTTTCCGCCGGGCCGGAATGTGAACGCCGCTTCTTCGGGCCACGTCCTGGGGCAGACGACGGCCCTGCGTGGACTGCCTTGCCGAGGCCCGCCTGACGTGAAGATAATCTTGGTCGCCCATCACGCGAGACGGCTCAGGAGAGCCGTCCGGAGCGCAGCCCGGTCGCCGACGTTCACCTTCCGCCAGTGGGCGCCGTCGAAGATCTCGCACTTGCCGCGCGTGCGGGGCTGGTCTCTGCCGACGCGGACGAGGATGGCCGCGACCTTGACGTTGGCGGGAGCGCGGGGAGCAAGCTCGGCAACAACCTTCTTAAAGTCGCGTTCGAGCCGCGCGTCGGTGCGCTTGCGGCTGTCGGTCCCGGACGCCGACCGCGTCGGGTCCCGGAACATGTGGATGGCGTAGCCGGTTCCCTGCGAGCGGGTGGCGAGTTTCTTCAGGTCGCTCTCAACGTGCCGGCGCGTGTCCGAGGTCTTCTCGGTTCCGATCTCGAACGCATACGCTGGCCGGAGGTACTTGCCGCGATTCGTCAGGTTCGCGTTGTCGATCTGCGCCACGTCCGCCGGACTGAGCACGACTACATCGATTCGTGTTCCGCCTCCGCCGCCATATTCCCGGTGGACGAGCGACGTGCGATACGTGCCTTTGGAGCCACGTCCCTTATGCACGGCTGTCGCGTACGTTCTCGACAGCGGCTCAATCTGCCGCAAGCGTTCGACCAGCAGTTGCTGCACGTCCGCCTCCGAGAAATGAAGCAGCGGCTCGCGGATAAGGTCGACGCACACGCTCGCCACGGCTTTGTCGATACGGGGTTTCCAGTCGATCCAGATGAAGAGGTCCCGAAGGCGGCGCAAGATGCGGCCGATGTGCCCAGACTCCATTACGCACAACAGGTGCCCGTCAACGAAGCGGTCCTTGCGGATGTGCGTCGTGAGAAGCTTGACGAGTGTGTCGAGGTTGGCCGTCCGGAAGAACTCCCCCTCATCCCGAAGGAGCCGGGCCGCCTCGTTCTGCCACTTCGGCCAGTCGAATCCCTGCACGAAACCGTTGTCGTAGCATGTCTTCACGAACGCCGAGGCCCGCCATGACAGGACAGCCGGGGTGATCAGCCCCGAGCCCTTCTCCATACTGACGCCCGGCGGCGCGCCGAAAGACTGCCCCCGCCGTTCGAAGTACGGGAGGTACTTCAGGAGAGCTCTGACATGGTCGGGAGTGATGGCACGTGTATCGATTGCCATCACCTCGCGTTCTCTTGGTGGCAATCGCGGCACAGAAGCTCACAGTTCTTCACCGAGTATCCTTTGGAAGGGTTTCTCCTGTGAATCTCGACGCCCTTCAACGACTTGAATTCCTCACCGCAGCCCTGGCACTTTCGCATGCCGCCGTCCCAGAGCTTCCGCTTGATCGGACGCTTCACTCGAATCTCGTCTTGGAGTAGACGCGAATAGACCCACCGGTTGATCTTGAAATAGAACTCCTGATCCTCTCCGGCGGCTTCTGCAATCGCGTTCCGAGCGACACCAAGAACGATGTCCCCGACTTCTTTGACTTCCGGGTCTCTCGGTTCCGGACCACGACGGATTCCTATTGGGCGGGATGGGCGTCCGGCAGAAGACGCTCGAGAAGCGCGGCTGCTCGACCGCGTGCTTGTTCCTAGGTTACGCCGCTCTTCATCTGTGAACTGGTTACGAAATCGCCCCCGGAGTATCTGGTAGCGATACCAGGCCCAGTGCGTTCGCTTCCACGCGCTGCCCGGGAAGTTGGCCAACACCTTTTCGGTCAACTCGTCGTAATCGACGACGCCTTTCTTTCGGTGCGCGTGGTCGAGAACGAGAGCCTTGATTGTCCGAAACTCGGGCATCAGTAGTCCTCCGAGACGCGTATCATGCGGGGCAATGTCGGACCCCGCGGCCGGATTCTTCAGCGCGATTGTCAGCGCTCAGGCGTCAATGCTTGTCCATACCTGTCGCCACTTGTCCATATCGCGTTCTCGGCCGGGAACCGGCGCGAACGTCGTAACGACCTGCCGGGGCGTGTATTTGTCGCCACTTGTCGTCACTTGTCCCCGCTTGTCGCTGGCACGCTCGGAGGGAGTCGGTGTCTTGGCCTTCGGCCAAGCCGGACAGCTTCCCTGCGGGAAGCTGCGAATCCCCGCCCGCCATCGTTCGAACCTATGGCCTGCATCGACGCCGCTTTGTTGCTCAACTATGTTGGCACGCCCGGAGGGATTCGAACCCCCAACCCTCGGTTCCGAAGAGCGCATGCCGTGCCTTTGATAATAGAAACGTAAGCGATTGTTGTCAAGAACGTTACGCTATGTCTTCAACCCGCACCGCTCGGATTTTGGACCACGAAAGGTGGACAAAACAGGGGCAAAACGGGGCATTCATGTGGTCCCAAAAGACCGCCGGGGATCTGCTCTCTCTCTCCGGCAATTCCATCGTGTCGGTCCGCTCCGGGGACCGAGTTCGCGAACGTCTTCTCGCTCGGCTACCTCGAAGACTTTGGGTGCGTCCCGCCGAAGCTCGCTTTGATCATCGCTGTCAACTGGTTGGCGGCGCTTTCAAGGCCGCGATCGCTTTGAAAGATACCGTCACTGTTATTTCAAAGTGTCTGGCTCATTGCAGGCGGGATTTCAGGATTTGTGGTCCGCCCCTGAAAACGTTGTCCGGCTGGACAGTACAGCACCGAAGGCCATGTGCAGGTATTCATCGGATCGGATGGAGTCTGCGGCAGGGAGGACCTTTTTCCCGGAAATCGTTTCGGGGTGCGTATCTACTACTCAGGAGATCCCGGGGCCTTCGTTCATCTGCCGTTGGGAGCGCATTGCTCAAACCGTGCTGAACCCCTACAATGGCAGCAGGATGGGTACGGCTCGGCCGCAGCGGGTGAATGAAGGGCTGAAAGGAACGATTGCATGATGAATCTGTTGGCTGATTGCAGAGGGAAGACGCTCGCGAACGATCTCAAGTGGCTCAACGAACCACCGGAGTGGCAGATAACCGACGGTGCCCTGGACATAACCCCGGCCGCGCCGAGCGATTTCTTCCGGCCCTTCGAGGGCGACAAGCGCGACAATTGCTGTCTCCTCTACAAGGACGTCACCGGTGACTTCACGGCCCTCGCGTGCGCAAAGGCCGATCTCGCCGACTTCGGTGACGCCGCCGCCGTGACCGTCCGCGCCTCCGAGACGCAGTGGGCCAAGGTCTGCCTCGAACGCGACCCCATCGGCGATGTTTCGCTCGTCTCGGTGGTCACGGACCCCTGGTCCGACGACAGCAACAGCGAGCTTCTCAGCTCTCCCGAATGCTTCATGCGCCTCACCCGCAAGGGCAGCATGTTCGGCATGCACTACAGTCTCGACGGCACGGTCTGGCGTTTCGTGCGCGCATTCGCCATGGAACTGCCGTCCGCGGTGAAGGTGGGTATCCACGCCCAGGCCCCGTTTACGCCCGGCTGCCACGTACGGTTCCGTTCCTTCTCGATTTCCTCCCAACCGGTCGCGGACCTGCGGTCGGGGGAGTGAGTCCGGGACGGAAGATGCGCGTCGTCTCCCGGCGCCTGTTCCCGCGGCGTCAATACGTTCCGTATTGACGCACGGCGTCGCACATGGCGATCACGTTGTCGACCTTGAAGCCCGGGCCGATCTCGCCCGCGGCGCAATCGAACATGAGACCGCCACCGGAGGCGGCCGTCCGGACGCAGCGCTTGACCTCCCGGACAACGTCATCCGTGGTGCCCATGCACATCACGTTCGCGTCCACGTTCCCGACGAACGACAGGTCCTTGCCGAACGTCTTCTTCAGTGCCGCGAGGTCCATGCCGGATGTCGTCTCGATGGGGTTCAGCGCATCGATTCCCGCCTCGATGAGATCACCCACCACCTCCGTGACGTCGCCGTCCGTGTGGTAGATCACCTTGATGCCGGCTTCCTTGAACGGGGCCAGTTCCCGTTTCAGCCTCGGGAAGTACTCCTTGCGCATGAACTCCGGTGAGTAGAACGTCGCGCCCTTGTAGGCGATATCGCCGCTCACCTGCCACACCTTGGCGAGCCCGTTGTCGGCGACAACCCGGTTGCGCGTACGGCAGCCCTCGCTGTATTCGTCCAGCAGCCGTCCGACCTCCGCCGGCCGCTCGAACATCGCGTACGCCATCAATTCAATGCCGACGCGACCGGTGAGGGACTCCAGCGACGTCCCTTCCTGGTTGCCGACCGTGACTTCGGGAGCGAGGATGTCCCGGGCCTTCGGGAACAAGTCCGTGTAGCTGGCCGCGACAGTGTCATACTCGGGCAAGTCCGGGGAGAAGGCGGCCAGGTCATCGAGCGTATCGAACCGGGCGTGGCCCCACTTGCTGGTCTTGGTGTCGGCTTCGTCGCGCGGGAATGGATCGATGGCGCTCATCCCGCAGAGAAACGTCCCGTCAATGCCGAGCCCGACGAGGGCGGCCTTGCTCACGTCCATGAGCGCGCGCCACCGGCCCTCCTTCACGCCGGGTGCGACCCGTGCCATGTCGAACCCTTCCGGCGCGAAATGGCGCAGGACATCCGAGTTGTCGACGATCGTCCAGATCGGAACGCGGTCGGCCTCTTCGTGGCTCAACGCCGCCAGTATGCGCTGTTCGCTCGTCACGATGTCCATGGTCCTCTCAGGCCAGTCGTACGGTCTTGATCTCGTAGGGTCCGAAGCGCAACGCGATCCTGCCGTCTTCGAGTGAAAGATCACCCGTCTTCTTCTCGAGGAAGTCGGTCTCCTCAGCCCCGTCCACGTCCATGCCGACCCTGATGAGACCGTCCACCTTGTCGGGGCCCGGGTTGAACAGCCGGAGGATGTACCCGTTCCGGTCATCGGCCGGCTTGAATGCGGAAAATGCAAGGACCTCCGGCTCGACCGAGACAAGTGACTCCTCGGCGGGCAGCCTGTCGTTCGACCCCGAACGGTTCACCTCGAACGCCGGGACAGGCGTGTTCACTTCGCTGGCGACCCGGGCAACGCCGGCCGATTTCCAGTCGCCCGCGAAGGGGTACAGCCAGTAGACGTACTCGTTCCGCCCGGCCTCGAGCGAATGGTCGCCCGGGATGTCCCACCCGGACTCGCAGCGCCCCTCCGATGCCCGGACGGACCGGAAGAGGGTCATCCACATCGTGTCGGATTCCGCCTGGATCGAGCAGGTGCCCTGGTGGATCAACGCAGCGCCGCACTCCCCGGATGCCACGCCAAGCCAGCCGTTGACCGGCTTGATCGTGTGCCCCTGCTTCTCGTCCACGACCGCGAAAGGCGTGTCCCGCAGAACGCCGACGTCCTTGCGGCTCGTCGGGAACGCGACCCGCACGCGCCGGCCGCCCTCGCCGGGCTTCCAGTCCACGCGGGTCTCGAACTTCACCACCGCGGCGCCGGCCTCCAGGATCACGCGCTGGCTGAAGGCCCCCCAGGAGAGCTCGAAGGTCGTCTCTGCAACGGCCCGGGCGGGGCCCGTCTCCGGGAACACGGAGCGACGTGCGACGTCGGATGACTTCCCCGAGAACCGCGCCTCCGCCGGGAACTTCTTCGGCTTGATCTCGCAGATGCAGCCGTCGTCTTCCCATACGAAAATCTCGTTCACGAAGGCATCGTCGCCGGCCGCCACCAGCGACTGGCCGGTGCGCCTGTCCGTGATCGACCGAACAAGGCCGTCCTCAAGCGTCACGCGGATGCGCTCGTTCTCCAGTGTCTCCCCGTCGACGCGGACGGCGGCACGCTCATCCGCCCCGCCCGCCCCGTCCGAGCCCACGTAATAGGTCCGCCAGCCCATGGGCGGCAGGTCGTGTGCGAGGAACCGAACGCTCTCGCGTTCGAGGTCGTCGATCCCGCCGGCCTGTGCCTGTGCCGCGGCGCCCTCGTGGTCCGTAACGCTGTGGCCGCCCGCGGCCTCGACCACGCGCGACACGGGCCAGGGCAGCGGATTGAACACCGCGAAAGGAACGCCGGGCCGCGAATCGCCCTTGATGCGGTCCGGGAGCCCGCGGGGAAATAGCCTGTACATCCGGACCTCGACCTCGCGATAGCGATCGACGACCTCGTCGATCAGGGAAGGCCCCATCGGGGTCATCTGCGGATCGTGATGGTGGTTGATCAACAGTTGGTACCAGCTCTCGAAGCGTTCCCTGTCGGGGGTCGCCATACCGTGTGCGCGCGCCATGCAGGCAAAGCTCTCCATGGCAAGCATCGCGTACTCCAGCCGCCGGCTCATCTGCCGCGCCCTGACCCGCGACTCGTAGCTGCCGGTCCACCAGCCCATCCAGGCCTCGGTGGTGAACGTCGGGATCTCCTCGGAGCGCTCGATCGCCTTGAAGAACTGCGGAGCGGTGGCAACGATGCACTTGCACTCGCCATCCTCCCGGTTGCGCCCGGCCAGCGTGCCGGTCAGTTCCCTGTCGGGCGCCGCGAAATCCCAGCCGTAGAACTTGAACGCACTCAGGTGCGAGGGACGGCCATTCACCTTGGGGATCCAGCCCCCGCCCGGTACCCAGTAAGGCGAGCGGTGGACCAGTACCTTCGTCCCGTCCAGGGCCTGCATGAAGAACTCACGGTGGTCCCACACCCGTTCGTTCGAGAAGGGCATGTCTTCCTTGTAGTGCGGGTTCCCCTCCTCCCAGCGTCCCTTCTGGAACCACTCACGATCGGCGGGTCCGCCGCCTTTGAACGCCCGGGATGGGAACCAGCGGTATTCGCCCATCAGGAAGTAGGGCCTGCCCGCCTTCGCCAGTATCTGCGGGAGCTGGAAACAGACGCCGTAGCAGTCGACATTCCAGAACACCGGGGTGGTGACGTTTGCGCCGATCATGTCCCGCAGCACGATTTCGCCGTGCGTGATCTGCCGGATCATCGACTCGCCCAGCGGCATGGTCAAGTCGCCGGCCGTCACGATCGCCTTCGGCTCGACCATGCCGTCGAGGACCCGCTGCCTGAGCTCGTCCGCCAGGGCCGGGTATCGTTCGACGAGGGGCCGTGCCGCGCATTCCTCGTCCAGGCAGAAGCCGTGCGCGGGATCCTCGCGCAGGAGTTCGAGGCGTTCCACCATGTGGGGCAGTTCGTCCGCCATGTACGCCTCGTACGTCTTGAGCCATTCCGGGTCGACGTGCGAGTGCGAGACCACATAGGCCAGCGGCTTGGTGGGCCTGACACGGATATGGGCAACGTTGAGCCCCGGCCCGGCCGGGACCGTCGCGGAAAACCGCTCCACGCCGTCGGCCTCGAACATCAGTTCGTACTCCCTGCCCGGTTCCACCCCTTCGAACCAGAAGCAGTTCCAGTGCATCTTTGCCTGCAGGCCGGTACCGTCGAGGGAGGGCGCACCGAGCAGCGTTGCGGATAGCTCTTCCCCGGCGGTGAACGAACCATCGCCATTGTTGTCGCGGTAGAAGAAGCCGGCGATGACCGCCCCATCAACCGCCGGCAGCGGCCCCGACCCGGTCCATCCAAGAGCGGCCAGGATGCCGCCCTTGGCCTCGATCGGAAAATCGGCGTCGCCGTAAGGTCTTCCTGCCAGCAGCTGCATCCACGCGGCGTTTGCCGACTCGACCAAAGCGCTGGAAAAGATCGATGTTCCGCTCACGGTGACCTCATCCCCCAGAATGTGTGGATAGAAATGATCGGGTCTCTTCGTCCAAGCACCGTCAGGCAAATCAGGCCAATGGCGATAAAAGGACCCAGGACAATATCGCCCTGCCGCGTAAACAAGCTAACGAACCAAGTCGGCAACTCCGCAGGAAACACTGCGCCGTGGTTGCAGCCGGGTCACCAGATCGATTTCATTTGCCATACGTCCAGTGACTTGAGCGTTGCCTTGCCGCCCTCGGCAAAGACCCCAATGCCAAGGTCTTCTTCACCTGGGTACTCGACGCGAGTCACCGCTGCCCGGCCGCCGTTGACGAATACCTCCATCACCGAGCGGTCGAGGAAGACTTGGACCTTGAGCGTCTTATTCTCACCTTCCAGTTTCAGCGGCACCTCGGTACCCGACACGTTTAGCGAGCCATCGGCATATCGCAGCGTGATTGCCCTTTCTCCGTCGTTGCTGCTTCGCAGTTTCAAGCCGAAGGCCTTCGCGTCACCCGGCGAGAACTCGGCCGTCACTTCGATCTGCCGGCCCTTTGCGCCTTCGATCAGCCTGAACTCGTCTTGGATTGCCACGTCGGTGACCCGCTTGTGTTCTCCCCGCAATTCCTTCAGTTCCGGCGCGGGCGTCTGGATGAGGTTGCCGTTATCATCGAGGGTCAGGATTCGGGGCAGCGACATGCAGCCGTTCCAGCCGCGGCCGGTCTTGAAGCCGGATATCCAGCCGAACATGATCCGGCGGCCCTTGGGGTCCAGGTAGGTGTTCGTCCCGTAGAGGCCGCGGCAATGTCTGCTCCGGCCGGGGGGCACGCTCTTGCCATACCCGAAGTCCATGGCCGCGGCGGGTCCGTCGGCGTCAAAGCGAATGGCATCGCCCTTGAGCGCCAACTGCCCCGTGACATACGAGATCGGATGGGTGGAACGGATGATCACCCACTTGTCCTGCAGTCTGAAGACGTTCGGGCACTCACCGACGACGCCCGCCAATCGACCGACGTATTTCCATTCGGTGAGCGTCTTGTTTGTCGCTTCGCATACAAGGCCGCCGCACGCCTTGAAGGTGACGAAAGTTCGCCCATCCGTCTTGAACACGTAGGGATCGCTCCAACCTCCGGACACATTCTGGGGCACGCCGTTCTTGCCGGCTTCCATCAGCGGCCCGTCGCCGACGCGACGCCAGCGGATCAGTTCGTCGTCCAACGGAACCGCGGCCCACTGCGAGCGCTTCGCCCTCGTCGTCGGAACGAAGGTGTAGAGGATCATCGGTCGGCCGTTGCCGTCGAGCGTGACAGAGCCGGAGTTGCATCGTCTTTCGCCGCGATGCTTCATCGGCGGCAACGCGAACGGAAGCACCTCCCAGTGGACCAGGTCCTTGCTGCGGGCATGGCCCCAACCCCAGCCGTATTCGTCGTCCAGATAGGGATTGCTCTGATGGAAGATGTGGTGGTAGCCTTTGTAGTAGATCGTGCCGCAGATGTCGTTCATCCAGCGCGCCGGGGGGCGGAAGTGGTACATCGGCCGGGTCGTGTCCTTCGCCGCCCGCGGAATCGCCTCTTTCAGCGCGGCCTGCGCCGCCTGCATTTCCTTTTCGAGCGGGTCGACGGTCTGGGCGTACGCGGTGCTTAGTACTGCAAACATGATGAGTACGATTACCTGTAATACGAATTGGCTCATGTGTCTCCCTTTCTTCTGTTGTTATAATCCCGACCTTCTTAGAAGCACGATCGGGACAAGAACTACGGTATCGTCATTTGCCCGGTTCCGTGGGCGGCGCCGCCGGCGGGGCGGGGAGAATGGTGAACCCGAGCTTGCTCTTGCTGTCCTTCTCGAAGAGCACGGCCACGCGGCCGTCGGCAAGCACCTCGATGTCGCTGTAGCCCGAGGGCCCCTGGTAGTACTCCAGCTTCCACGGCCAGGTCTTCCCCTCGTCGTAGCTGCCGCGGAGCGTTCCCTGGGCGCGCGCGCCCACGGACCCGGGACCGGAGTAGAGGAGGATCCCCGGCTTACCGTCCTTCGGCCACGAATGCCGCTCCACGGCCCCCTGGCAGCCCGCGTGTTTCAGCTCCTCCGCGTGCCACATCTTGGTCGCGTTCTTCGTGCCGCCCTCCGTGATGATGGTCAGCCGGCGCCGCCTCTCGCGGCCGCCTGGGTTGCCGACGAAGAGCACCGAGCCGTCCGTCAACTCCGCGCACTTCGACTCGCCGATGTTCGCGTGCAGCGCGCCGCCCGGTTTCCAGGTCTTGCCGCTGTCGTCGCTGTAGACGACGCTCGGCCCCCATGCGGCGCCGTGGTTCATCGGGATGACCAGCCGGCCCGCGTACTTCCCGCGCGTCAGCGCGATGCCGGACCCAGGACCCGGAATGATAAGCCTGCGCCCGTCCTTGATCTGCGCGCGCAGGATCTGGCTCATGTCCTTCGCCTTGCTCCAGGTCTTGCCGTCGTCGTCGCTGCAGGCCACGTGCTGGCTCGGGCTCGTGCCGTCCCACCGGCCCATGTAGACCCAGATCCGGCCGGTCTTGGGGTCCACGACCGCGCTCGGGTTGTTCACGGAGCGGCCCTCGTCGTCCCAGATCACGATCTCGGGGCCCCATGTCTTGCCGTTGTCCTCGCTGCGGCGGACGACCGCGTCGATATCGCCGATGTCGCCGCCGTTGAGGCGCCGGGCCTCGGCGAAGGCCAGGATCGTGCCCTTCTTCGAGATCGCCAGGGCCGGGATGCGGTACGCACATGCCTTGCCGTATTCGCGGGACGGGCCACCGGTACCCACTAAGAGATCCTCGACGGGCGCGGCGCTCTTGTAGCCCGGCTCCAGCCTGTCGGAGAACTTCTCCGCGGTCAGCCGAATGCTCTTGATCTTCGTGTCGGCAACCAGGCTGTCGAACCAGATGTGGAGGTTGGCATTAGGATCAATCGTCTGCTCGTTGAGCTGCTTGCCATCGCAGTGGAACGAGAGCTTGTCGCCGACCCGCTTCACGACCACCGTGTGCAGCTTGCCGTCGTACACGCTGGAGGGACAGGGCGCCGTGAAGCCCTTCAGCGGCATGACCGTCTTGCCGAGACTCATCCAGACACTCTTGCCGTCCGCGGAGAATCTCAGGCACCCACGGACGCCGAGGGCGATGTTCGGGAACTTGACCGGCGCATTGGAGCCCTGGTACGAGAAGACCACTTTGAACTCGCAGTCGCCAAGCGCCGACTTGTTCGCCACAAATCGCGAATGGTTCTTCTTGCCCCCGACGATCCTCGGCACCACGAAGAGGCCGTCGACGGTTTGCCCGGCGCAGTTGATCCAGCTATTCCAGAACGGGTGCTTGAGATTCTCCGCGCTGGGCCATTGCAGAACTGCCTTGTTCAGCACGCCGTCCTTGATGACCCAAAGCTCCTCGGCGGCATTCGCCGTCGAGAGGCCCACGAACACAACGGCAGCCATAACAGACAGAACAACAATTGCCCTTCTCATCGTCTTGCTCCCTATCTATGAAGCGGCAAGATGCCGCTTCTACTTTGTTGCCAGCGGCGTGGCCGGCAGGGCCGGCGCGCACGGATCTCGCTCCGAGTTGGCCAGCATAGCTGCCGCCTCTACTTCGGCGGCTCCGCGGGCGGTGCGGGGACAATCGTGAAGCCCAGCTTGATCTTGCCGTCCTTCTCGAAGAGCACGGCCACCCGGCCGTCGGGCAGGACGCAAGCGTCGCTGTAGCCGCTCCCGCCCTCGTAGTACTTCAGCTTCCACGGCCAGGTCTTTCCGTCGTCGTAGCTGCCGAAGAGGGTCCCCTGGGCGCGTGCGGCGGGGGCGGCGGGGCCGGAGTAGAGGATCAGACCCGGCTTGCCGTCCTTCGGCCACGAGTAGCGGAAGATGGCACCCTGACAGTTCGGGTCGGGAAGGTCGGCTTGAAGCCATCTTTTCGTCGTGTCTTTCGAGCCACCTTCGGGCACGATGGCGTGGGCGCGTTTCCCTTCAATCGTACGGGCGTTGAAGAGCAGCGAACCGTCGAGGAGTTCGGCACAGCGAGCTTCGGTCATCAGGACGGGGGTCCTCAGCATGCCGCCGGTCTTCCACGTCTTGCCCCGGTCGTCGCTGTAGATCGCGCCCGAGACGCACATGCCCCTCATACCGAAGTTCATCGGGATGACGAAGCGGCCCGCATGCTTGCCGCGTTTCAACACGATGCCCGCGCCCGGGCCAGCACCATAGAGCACCGCGTTCGGGTTGGGCGTGAGGAGTTGCTTCTGGATGTCCTTCGCCTTGCTCCACGTCTTGCCGTCGTCGTCGCTGTAGGAAACGAGGACGGGACGAGGGTTTATATCGCTCACGTTTCCAACCACCCAGATGCGGCCCGTCTTGGGGTCCACAACCGGGCTGTGGTTGTTCACTGACTTCGTCCCGTAATCAATGATGAGAATCTCCGGCCCCCACGTCTTGCCGCCGTCCTCGCTGCGTTTCACGACCGCGTCGATGTCGCCGACGTCGGCCCCGCCCACGCGGCGCGCCTCGGCGAAGGCCAGGATCGTGCCCTTCTTCGAGACCGCCAGGGCCGGAATCCGGTATGACGCCGCCCTGCCGTACACCGGCTTCTTGAATTTGCTCGAGCCCTCGCCCACAAGGATCTCCTGGATGGGCGCGGCGGACTTGAACGCCGTCTTCAACTGGTCGGACAGCTTTTCCGCGGTCAGCTTGATGCTCTTGATCTTGCAGGTGTTGCCCATCGCGTCGAACCAGAGGTGGAGGTTGACGTCGGGATCGATGGGCTGCTCGTTCAGCTTCTTGTCGTCGTAGTAGATCGAGAACTTGTCGCCGACACGCTTCACGGCCATCGAGTGCAGCTTGCCGTCGAACGGGCCATTCGCGATTTTCGCGTCGAAGTTCTTCAGCGGCAGGGCCATCCTCTTGTTAGTCAGCAAGATGGGGCTGCCGGGTTTCCAGAAGTACAGCCGGGCGCGATCGCTGATAGTGATATTCGGGTTGCGCCACTGCTTCCTGCCTACGGCGCAGGAGAACACGACCCTGAACTCGCAGTCGCCCACGGCCGACTTGGCCGTTATGAAGCGCGCATAGTTCGCACGACCTCCGACCTGAGGTGTAGAGACATGGAAGCCGTCGACGGTTTGCCCGCCACAGTAAACGTGGCCCTTCCCGGAGGCCGTGGCCCCGGGGGTCAGCGCCTTCTTGTCCAGCACCCCGTCCTTAATGACCCAAAGCTCCTCGGCGGCGGAAGCGGTCGAGAGCCCCAACAACGCAATGGCGGCCACAACAGACAAAACAACAACTGCTCTTTTCATCGTCTTTCTCCTCATCGATATCTATGAAGCGGCAGCATGCCGCTTCTACTTTGTTGCCGGCGGCGTGGCCGGCAGGGCCGGCGCGCACGGATCTCGCTCCGAGTTGGCCAGCATAGCTGCCGCCTCTACTTCGGCGGCTCCGCCGGCGGGGCGGGGACGATCGTGAAGCCGAGATTGGCCTTGCCGTCCTTCTCGAAGAGAACGGCCACCCGGCCGTCCGGCAGCACGCAAGCGTCGCTGTAGCCGGACCCGCCCTCGTAGTACATCATCTTCCACGGCCAAGTCTTGCCGTCGTCGTAACTGCCGAAGAGGGTCCCGTGGCTGCGACTGGGTCCGGCAGGGCCGGAGTAGAGGATCAGGCCCGGCTTGCCGTCCTTCGGCCACGAATAGCGGAAGATGGCACCCTGACAGTTCGGGTCGGGAAGGTCGGCTTGAAGCCATCTTTTCGTCGTGTCTTTCGAGCCACCTTCGGGCACGATGGCGTGGGCGCGTTTCCCTTCAATCGTACGGGCGTTGAAGAGCAGCGAACCGTCGAGGAGTTCGGCACAGCGAGCTTCGGTCATCAGGACGGGGGTCCTCAGCATGCCGCCGGTCTTCCACGTCTTGCCCCGGTCGTCGCTGTAGATCGCGCCCGAGACGCACATGCCCCTCATACCGAAGTTCATCGGGATGACGAAGCGGCCCGCATGCTTGCCGCGTTTCAACACGATGCCCGCGCCCGGGCCAGCACCATAGAGCACCGCGTTCGGGTTGGGCGTGAGGAGTTGCTTCTGGATGTCCTTCGCCTTGCTCCACGTCTTGCCGTCGTCGTCGCTGTAGGAAACGAGGACGGGACGAGGGTTTATATCGCTCACGTTTCCAACCACCCAGATGCGGCCCGTCTTGGGGTCCACAACCGGGCTGTGGTTGTTCACTGACTTCGTCCCGTAATCAATGATGAGAATCTCCGGCCCCCACGTCTTGCCGCCGTCCTCGCTGCGTTTCACGACCGCGTCGATGTCGCCGACGTCGGCCCCGCCCACGCGGCGCGCCTCGGCGAAGGCCAGAATCGTGCCCTTCTTCGAGACCGCCAGCGCCGGGATGCGATACCGGCACGCCTTGCCGTACACCGGCTTGGGGCGCACGCCGGAGCCCTTGTAGATGTACGCGACGGGGGCGGCGGACCTGAAACCGGTCGTCAGCTTGTCCGACAGATTCTCCGCGGTCAGCTTCATGCTCTTGATCTTCGTGGTGGCCCCCCACCCATCGAACCAGATGTAGAGATTCGTGTCCGGATCGATCGGTTGCTCGTTCAGTTTCTTGTCGTCGTAGTAGAAAGAGATCTTGTCGCCGACGCGCTTGACGACCATCGAGTGCAGATTGCCGTCGTACGGGTTCTTCCCGGTGGGCCCGTGGAAAGGCTTCACCGGCAGGGACTGCTTGCGGAGGCTCGACCAGATCACACTGCCGTCGCGGCCGAACAGCAGGCGGAGGCGGTCCCGGACATGAACGATCGGCATGGTCGTGCCGCGCCCGTCCGGACAGGAGAAGACGACCTTGAACTCACAGTCGCCCAAAGCCGATCTGGAGAGCATGAACCGCGCAAAATTCTTGCGATTCCCGACCCGTTTCGGCGCGACGTAGAGGCCGTCGACGGTCTTGCCGCCACAGTAGACGTAGGCCTTGTAGAACGGGTCGTCGGGGTTGTAGGGACGCTCGGGGGTGAGGCCCTTCGGCCAGTCGAGCCCTTCGGCGACGAGTTTGCCGTCCTTGATGACCCACAACTCCTCGGCGGCGTCCGCGGTCGAGATGCCCAGCAACGCGACGGCGGCCACAACGGACAAAACAACAATTGCTCTTTTCATCGTCTTTCTCCTTTCGTAGGAATCCAAGACACCCAAGTACCCAGGCCCCAATGACGCCCGAATGCCTCAGCGCCAGTCCATGCCCCTCTCCTTTCAGTGTCGCGTGTCGGGTGTCGCGACACGCTCTAGTGGTCGACTCATCGATCGGTATAGACCAAGTCGATGTCGAGCTTCGGCTTCTTGCGCACTTGCCACAACTTGAGCAGGGCCATCATCATCGTGTCGCCGCGGGTGATCGTCTCGTAGTGGGTGTGCTTCGAGGACGCCCTGGGCAGGGGCGAGGCGTCCGTCAGGAAGGTGTCGACGGCGATTCCCGCGAAGACGTCCGCGCGGTCCAGGTACTTCTTGTCGCACGAGATCTCGTGGGCCGCCACCATGTGGAAAATCACATCCCCCATCGGCCCCGGGAAGATGGTGCCGCTGAGGTCCGGTTTGCTGTTCAGGTACCGGTCCGCGCACGCCAGGATCAGCTTGCGGTGGCCGTCCTTCGCCGGCCCGTCGGCGAGCTGGCGGTAACGCAGGTAGCAGATGTTGGCGGCCTGCGCGTCGGTCGTCTTGCCGTACCCGGTGGTCCACTGCTGGGTATGCGTCCACGGGCCGGTCGTGAGGGCGGCGAGCGTCCGGGTATCCGCGCCGGCCACGAAGCCGATGCCCTTGGGGCTGAAGTCGTGCTTCAAAGACTGGTAGACCTTGTCCGTCTTCGCCGCCCGCTCGAGCATCTTCTTCCGCAGGGCCTCCGGGAAGACCGGCGCGGCGTCCGTCAGGTCGACGGCGAGCGAGAGGTTGCTCTCCGGCCACATGATGTGCTTCCGGGCCGGATGCGAGGAGCAGGGAATCGCACCCGTGTTCTCGGGGCTGAGGCGGTTGAACATGTCGACGAGCGTCTCGACGGCCTTGGCGTACACGTCGTCCTTCGTCTCTCGATAGGCTCCCCCCCACGTCCGAATGTAGAAGCCGCCATGGCGCGGGTACTCGTTCTTGCCGCCCGGGCCGTGTTTGTCCCAGAGGGCGTGGCGGGAGAACTCTCCCGTCTCGTGGTTCGCGATCTGGTGCTCCCAGAGCCCCTTGGCGAACTTCAACGCCGGCTCGGGCGCGAGATCGTGGCATCGGTCCCACAAGATCCACGGCCGATAGAACTCGTGGTTGAAGAAGGGCCTTCCCCTGAACGTCATGCCGCTGTGCGGGCGATCGACGAGGTGCCAGCCCATGTGCTCTCCCCACGCCATCAGCCCCGTCTCCGGGCTCTGGCAGTTCTCGAAGAAGTACTTGAGCGCCTTGTCCGCCTCCGCGGCGTACTTCTTGTCGCCGGTGATCTTCGTCAGCGCGTAGAGGACCTGGTAGAGGTTCTCATCGTGCATGGGGTTGGCGCAGCCCAGGCAGCGGTCGTGGGCCCGGATCCCGGCGATGCCGGGAAAGTTCCCGGGCTTCAGGCTCGTCCGATCGAGTGACGCGGCGAAGAGCGGCGTCTTCTTCGCGCCGTACGTGTCGCGGCCGCGTTCCATCAGGGTCTCGGCATAGGCCTTCACGACCTTCAGATAGTCGCGCTGCTTGCCGGGACTCGCCTCTTGGGCGTCTGCCCCTCCCACGAGCAACAGACATCCTGCCACAACCGCCACTGCACTGGACATCTCACGTCTTCGCATCGTCTTCTCCTCCTCCTTCTGCGTGTTGGTGTCGGGTGTGGTGTCGCGACACGCTCTACGCAACACCCGACACGTTCTTTCCTACTCCCTACCCGCTTCCGCATCCCTGCCGACGAAGATCAGCTACTTCCAAGCGGATTTCAGCTCGTTCACGACGAGCTTGTTCAGCACGGCTTCTCCTCCTTCGGCCGTCAACGAGAGATTCAGGTTTTCGGGTTCATGCAGCGCGAAACTCGTCATCGAGAGGCGCCCCTCGTTTCCGAAGATTTCGATGGAGCCGTGATCGATGAGGATTCGGAAGGTGGCGCGGCCGTCTATGAGTTCCATCGCGCCGGGGCGGCGGTCCGATGCCGCGACTTCTGTGTCGCGGACGGCATCGCCGAGCCCGAGCACGTTTCCTTCCATCAGCTTGCCTTCGCGGACAAGGTACATCTCTTTGACGCCGTCGGGAGCTTCGGCCGGGTTATCGGGCTTCAGGTTCGTCGTCAGCCGGCTGCTCAGCTTCTCTGCGGTCAGCTTCATCGTGGCGATGCGCGGGCGGCTTTCGCGCGGCCAAAGCCCGAAGAGCAGTTTCGCCTTCGGATCGATCTTCTGCTCGTTCACTTTCTTGCCGTCGAACAGGGACATGATGACATCGCCGACGCGCTTGAGCGTGAGTGTGTGGGGCTTGCCGTCGTGCACGCTGGCTGGCAGTTTGGTAGGGAACGGTTTCATCGCGTCCGGGCTGCTGCTGCCGCCGACGACGAGGTACGTTCCTGTGCCCCAGAGGCCGAGCGAGCCAATGTCGGCGATGGTGATCACCGGGCCGTTCGGGCCGCTGTAGCCCCTCGGGCGGCTCTCCTTCGGATGGACCTCGAAGGTGACGGTGAACTCGCAGTCGCCCTCGGCCCACCGGTTCGCGGGGAAGCCCCAGTCGTTCGCAATGCTGATTTGCGGGCAGTAGGAGCCGTTGACGGTCTTGCCTTTGCGAAGGGTACCGTTGATGACCGTGTGTCCGTCGTAAGTCACCGTCGAGCCGCGCAGGTTGAAGACGATTCTCCTGGCCGAGCCCATCCTGATGTCTGCGTAGAGGTCGATCAGCTCGGCCTTGATGTCCTTCAGCGGGTTCCTGCCGGGCTTTAGGCGGGTCTTCTTGATCCTGTGTTCCTTCTTGTAGAGGGACTCGATCTCCTTCACGGGCCAGCGGAAGAGGCGAATGCCGTCTTTCGTCGTGCGCAGCGACAGTACGCACGGGAAGGACATCTGCTGGTTGAAGGGCATCCCCTTCGCCGCGAAGTCGCTCCCCCTCATCCAGGCGATCTGGATGCGCCGAGGGTCGGGCGCGTCGTTGAAGGTCTGGGCCGCGGCGAAGTTTCTGCCGACGTCGCCCCGGCCCGGCGTCTCCTCGATCTTGAAGGTCTTTCCGTCGAACATGCCGACCGAGTACGTGAACGAAGCGTCGTATAAGACCCACTTCGTCTTCTTCTCATCGGCGCCTGCCGCGCCGGCTTGTCCCGCCATAGCCTTGGCGACGGCGGAAGTCCCAGACGGAGACGGGCTTGTCGCGCCGGAGCCCAGCGGCGGAGGCGGATCCACGGGCAGTTCGAACAGGTCCGGGCAGTCTTTGAACCAGCGACCGGTGATGTCCGACGCGACGTCCCACTTCTTCAGGTCGTCGGAGGCGAAGATGCGTCCCAGACCCTTTCGCAGGCAGAGCACCATGACCCACTTCTTCGTCGGTTCATGCCAGAGTATCTTGGGGTCTCGCTCCCCGGTGCTCACGCCCTGGTTGCCCACGACGGGATTCCCCTTGTGCAGGGCCCACGTGCGTCCGCGATCGATGCTGTAGGCGATATGCTGCGTGAAAGGGTGGCGCGCGTGGGAGTAGCAGAGAACGATCGGCTTTGGGGCGTCTTTGGCCGACTTCCCGAAGCCCGTTGTGTTCCTCCAATCGACAGCGGCGGAGCCGGACCAGATGGCCCCTCCGGCGTAGGGCCGAAGCGCGTGTGACCGCTGCCTCCAATGGATCATGTCCTTGCTGACCGCGTGGCCCCAGTGCATATTGGCCCAGTGAAGCCCGCCCGGGTTGTGTTGGAAGAACAGGTGGTATACCCCGTCATAGTACACCATTCCGTTCGGGTCGTTAATCCAGTTCCTCTTCGAGGTGAAGTGGAACTGCGGGCGGTACTTCTGGTTGTAGCCGACGCCCGGATACGGGTCGGCCTCGGGTCCGCCGGAACTCCCGGCCGCCGCCGCCGTCGACCCCGTCGCCCCAAGACCCGCCTGCAACGCGACCATTGCCAAAAGGACCAGTGCTCCAGTGACCCTTCTCATCGTCATCTTCTTCCTCCACCTTGCACACTTGTCGGCTGTGTTGGCCCGGCGCACAGTTCCTTCAATACCTGTGTGACGTGCTCTGTTGAAAGCCGCCTTTGCGACGGGAGAGAGATTCCTCGCTCTGCTCAGAGATGACCGTCATAACGCCACTCGCCGACTCATGTCATCCTGAGTGATAGCGAAGGACCTCGGTTTTCAACGGAGCATGTGCCACGCCGACCATCCCGTGATTCGCGGCCGAATCGCAAAACCTCGGCCACGCTGGCCGCTATGGCCTCCTTTCTTCGTCACACACCCCAATACCCGAGTCCTGAGACGGACTCTAGCGCACGATCGTCCCATAGTGAAGGACTAAAATGGGCTTGTTACATCTTCTTACATTGTTTGCCGGTCGTGGGATCCCCCGGCCTGTCAGCCCGGCAACACCCACTGCGCTCGTGGCAGGCCAGGACAGTCATCCACACTACTGACGGAGTTTTCCGGCGCGGCCTTGAGGAAGCCGAATGAGCGAAGCCGACCCACGACTTGCACTTCTTCTGAAAAACCTCGTACGGGGCCACATTTTCGGCCCAATTATGGTCCCGAATGTGGTCCCGTAAGGCCATTTTCGGCCATTTCGGGTGGTCCAACGAACAAGGGACGAGCGCCATAACTCGCGCTCATCCCTTTCTCTAGCTGGCACGCCCGGAGAGATTCGGTGTCTCGGCTGCTGGCCAAGCCGGACAGCTTACCTTCGGCAAGCTGCGAATCCCGAGCCGCACGCCCATAAGCACGTGACCCCAACAAGGTGACCGAGCTGGATATGATTTTGGCACGCCCGGAGGGAGTCGGTGTCTTGGCCTTCGGCCAAGCCGGACAGCTTCC
>CAYLQD010000027.1:0-35737 GCA_964385685.1 uncultured Planctomycetota bacterium
TTCGACCGCACGGGGATCGGACGGGGACATGTACCGGAAGCCCCTTCCGCCTTCGGCGGAAGGGGATCGGTACGTGTCCCCAGACCGAGGGAGGTGTCAATCAGCCGCCGCCGCGGGCGGGAAGCCGCAGTGGAAGAGGTGGAGCGACCGGGCCTTGAACAGGCACCAGACCTCGGACCCGGGCTCGAGGTGCATCTCCCCCGCGGACCCGGGCGTGATCTCGACAATCAACTTCACCCCCGCGTCGATGATGCAAACGGTCTCGCCCCCGTTCTCGACCATCCGCTCGATGCGGCCGCGGAGCTGATTCCGGATCGAGATGTGCTCGACCGGCGCCGGCGCCAGGCCGATGTCGTACGCTGGCAGCGAGACGCACGCCATGGAGCCGGGCGGCATGTGCGGATCGAGCGGGGCGCGAATGACCACGGGTCCGCCGGGCCCCGGCTCGGCCGGCTCGAGCAGCGCGATCCCGGCCCCCTCGTTGTGCTCGCGCACGACGAGCTGCAGCATGTTCACGAGCCCGGAGCCGCGCACAAGCCCGAGCAGCCGCTTCTCCTGGACGAGGTCGAAGTAGTGCCCGGACCCCACGGTCGCGCCCCCGTCCAGCAGGAGCATGTGGTTCGTCAGGCGGAGCAGGTCGGCAAGATCGTGGCTGACGACGAGCATCGGGATGCCGAGTTCCGCGCGGACGCGTTGGAGGAACGGCAGGATCTGGCGGCGGAGCCCGATGTCGACGGCCGCGACGGGCTCGTCGAGCAGGAGCAGGCGGGGCGAGCTGAGCAGCGCGCGGCCGACGGCGACGCGCTGGCGCTCGCCGCCCGAGAGGTCGTTCGGCGCGCGGTCGAGCAACGGCCCGATCTCGAGCAGGGCGAGCACGTCGTCGAGCCGGACCTTACGCTCGTGCTTGGGCAGCAGACGTTCGCCGAACCGCAGGTTGCCCCGCACGCTCCTGTGCGGGAACAGGCGGCCCTCCTGAAACACGAGGCCGATGCGCCGCTTCTGCGGCGGCACCCAGATCCCTGCGTCGGTGTCGACGAGGGTTGTCCCGGCCACGGCGATCCGCCCGGCGTCCGGCCGCAGCAGGCCGGCGATCAGATGGAGCAGCGTCGTCTTGCCCGCGCCCGACGGCCCGAACACGCCGGTGACGGGGGCGTCGAGGTGCGAGGCGACCTCGAGCCGGAAGTCGCCGAGCGCCAGGCGGATGTCGAGGTCGACGGTCATTGCCGGCCTCCCATCCGCGCCCGCGCGCGCCGCGCGAGCAGTTCCGACGCCGCCAATGCGATGAACGACACGACGACCGAGATGATGACGAGCCGCAGAGCGGGCACTTCGCCGCCGCGCTGTTGCGCGTAGGAAAAGACCGCGAGCGGCAGCGTGCGTGTCTCGCCGGCGATGTTGCCCGCGAACACGACCGTCGCGCCGAACTCGCCCAAGCTTCGCGCGAAGGCCAGAATCCCCCCGCTGATGATGCCGGGCAGGGCGAGCGGGAGGGTGATGACGAAAAACGTGCGGACCGGCCCCGCGCCGAGCGTCTGCGCCGCCTGCTCGAGCCGCGGGTCCGCCATCTCCATCGCGATCCGGACGGACCGCACGGCCAGCGGGAACGAGACGACGGCCGACGCGAGCACCGCCGCCTGCCACGTGAACGCAAGCCGGATGCCGAGCGCGTCGTGCAGCCACCCGCCCAGGACGCCCCTCGTCCCGAGCAGCACGAGCAGCAGGTAGCCCGTCGCGACCGGCGGCATGACGAGCGGCAGATGCACGAGGCCGTCGACGACGATCTTGCCGGGGAAGCTCTTCCGCGCGAGCAGCCAGCCGAGCAGGACGGCCGGGGGCAGGCCGACGACGGTGCACCACAGAGCGACCTTGACCGACAGCAGGATCGCCCGGGCCTCTTCGGTGCTGAACCAGATGAAGTCCATCGCGTCCTCACTCGGCGGCGGGGAGGGGCATAAACTCGTGCCGCTCGAACACCTTCGCCGCCTCAGGGCCTTGCAGGAAACGGGCGAACGGCTCGGCCGTCTCGCCGGCGCCCTCGCACACGGCCATCACATATCGGATCGGCGGATGCGCGTCGGCCGGAAACGCGCCGACGACGGTGATCTTGTCCGACCGGGCCGCGTCGGTCGCGTAGACGATTCCGAGCGGCGCCTCGCCCCGCTCGACCATCAGCAGCGCCACGCGGACCGTGCCGCACGGCAGGAGCCGGTCCTTGAGCGGTTCGTACCAGCCGACGTGATCGAGCGCCGCCTTCGCATATGTTCCCGCCGGGACATGGTCGGGGTCGCCCAGAGCGAGCCGGCCGTCGAACGCCGCGGCGATGTTGAAGCCCTTCCTTATCTCAACGGCCGTTGGCTTACCGACCGGCGCGATCAGCACCAGCCGGTTGCTCAGGAGGTCGGTCCGGCGGTCGCGCCGCACGTGCCCCCGCTCTTCCAGATAATCGACCCAGTCGGGGTTGGCGGACAGGAAGACGTCCGCCTCCGCGCCCGCGTCGATCTGTCGGGCGAGGGCCGACGACGAGCCCGTGTTGAGCACGACGTGCACGCCGGCCGTCCTTTCGTAGAGAGCCGCCAGTTCCTCGGCCACGTCGGTCAGACTCATTGCGACGAAGAAGCGCACTCTGGCCTTGTCGGGCGAGGCGTCGCCGCAGCCGGCGAGAGCCGAGCAGAACAGCATAAGTCCTATAGGTCTCACGAGTCCTATTCTCATAACGAGCCGCACACCGGGCAATCTGGCAATCGGGCGATCGGGATCTTCTGGAACGTCATGCTGAGCGCGTCGTAGTAGAGCAGGACGCCGGCGAGCGGGGTGCCGAGCCCGGCGATCAGCTTGATGCCCTCCGCGGCCGCGATCTGCGCCGCGATCGACGAGACCGCTCCGAACACGGGGAACTCGCGCTTCCACCGCGGTGGGTCCTCGGGGTAGATGCACGCGAGGCACGGCGTCTTGCCCGGCAGGATCGTCGTCACCTGGCCCTCCATGCCGTACATCGCCGCCTCGACCATCGGCTTGCCCTGCCGGACGCACTCGCGGTTCAGCAGGAACCGTTCGGAGAAGAGCGGCGCGCAGTCGAAGACGATGTCGGCCTTGCCGACCAGCTCGGCGGCGTTGTCCTCGGTGATGTTCGACGAGACCGCTTCGACCTCGAGCCGCGGATTCATCTCGCGGAGGCGCCGCGCGGTGATCTCGGAGCGCGGCTTCCCGAGCCAATCGTACGTCATCGTGATCTGGCGGTTGAGGTCGCTCGGCTTCAGGTTCCCGCCGTGGGCGATGATGAGCTTGCCGACGCCCGCGGCCGTCAAGCTGTAGCTCAGCGGGCCGCCCAGTCCGCCGCAGCGGCTGACGAGTGCGGTCGCTCCCTTCAGCTTCTCTTGGCCGGCCTCGCCGAACCCCGGCATCCATATCTGCCACTCGTACGTGGCTCGTTCTTCGTCGGTCAGCTTCGGCATCGATGCGTCTCCTTATCCACCGGCGACCGCGCTGAAGATCGAGACGGCGCCGCCGTCGGCAAGCGCGGGCGATGTGCCGCGGGCCACCGGCGCCCCGTCGACGAGCAGGAGGATGCTCGGCCGGACGCCGCCATCTTCATCCAGCACGATGGCCTTCAGCTCGTCGCCGTGCCGGCCGGCGACCTTGGCGACCGCCGCGGCCAGGTCGGTCCCGTCGGGCAGCTCGACAGTTTCGCTCTCGACGCCCGCCGCGCGCCGCACCTGGGCGAAGTAACTGAATGTGACGTTCACGCGTCTCTCCTTTCAGTCCCCGGCCTCGCCGAGCAGCAGGCGAAGGACGACGTTGGCTTGCTGGTGGGCGGCGATGCCGACACGCGGGGCCATCAAGCCCCGGCCGGGCTCGGCCGCGCTCTCGAGATCGCCGACCAGATAGACACGCGGCCCGAGCTGCTGCACGCCGATCGTGCTCCCGGGGCCATGCCCGGCGAGGCCCGAGGCCGTGACGATGGGCGTCTCGGGGAACGCGGCGCAGAAGCTCTCGAGCAGCATCACCTTTTGGTCGGCACGGTCGAACGCCTCGACCATCACGTCGACGCCGCCGAAGATCTGCGGCACGTTCTCGCGCGTGAGCCGCACGGTGTGTGATTCGCATTCGACGTACGGGTTGATGCGAGTCAGGTTCTCGACCAGCGCGTCGGCCTTCGCGCGGCCGAGCTGATCGACGAAATACTGCTGGCGGTTCAGGTTGCTCGGCTCGATGACGTCGAAGTCCGCGAGGATGAGCCGGCCGACGCCGATCCGCGCGAGCGCGATGGCCACGGCCGAGCCGAGCCCGCCGAGCCCCGCGATGCCGACCGTCGCCGCCTTGACCTTCGCGTGCACGCCGGGCGTGTGCCGAGCGACGAGCAGGGCTTCGAGTTCTTCGCGCGACGGCACGGCGCCGCGGCGGATGAGGACCACCTCGTCGCCCTCGGCGAGCGCGCAGTCGTCGCCGGCGGGCGCGCCGTTCCGGATGACCACGTCGGCGTCGGGCGCATGCTCGTCGCGCACGCCGAACAGGGTCGTGCCGGGCTCCACATCGAGGGGGCGTTCGTTAAGTTGAATCCGGATGGGATGCCTCCGGTTCCGACGGGCTTGTCTGTGACGGCGGCGCGACGGGCGCGTCGGCCGGTTTCTGTTCCGGCTTTTTCACCATCAGCATCCGGACGGCGGCGATGATCATGACGACTGCGAACAGCCGCCGGAGCAGCAGCCCGGGCACCCGGCCGGCGATCCAGGACCCGATCAGCGCTCCGACGACCCCGCCGATCGCCAGCAGGGCGACGAGCGCCAAGTCGACGCGGATGTGGGGGTTTATCTTGTAGCGGATCGCGCCGACGAGCACCATCGGCACCATCACCGCGAGGCAGACGCCCTGGGCGGATTTCTGGGGCAGCGAGAAGATCAGCACGAGCGCCGGCACGAGCAGAATCCCGCTCCCGACGCCGAACGTCGCGCTGAAGATCCCGCAGCCGAGTCCCAGGAGGACATAGAGGTACCAGCTTTCCATTTGCGGGCTCCTTCGCTATGCCCGAGTGCGGATTTCCTACTATGATGATAGCCCTTTCGGCGCGCCTGTCAAGCACGGCGCCCGCGGCCCTCCGCTCCAATGACCGCGCACCCGCGGCGCGCGATTCCCCGAAATAACAGTGCACCCGCGGCGCGGCATTCCCCGAGCGGCAGAGCGAGCGGAGGAGCGATGGGAAGTGCGGCTGTGCACACGCGTGAGCAGGCGCTATGGGGTTCCTACTTGAGGCGAAGCTGAACGCTTTGGCTCATCTGCCGGAGGACGAACTGGTCCAGCAGCGGCACAGCGAACGAGTATTTGCCGTGTCTGTTCTTGTAGATCAGCCCGGCGTCACCCAGCGAGGAGAGCATCTGATTGACGTGGCTGCTGCTGAACGGTTTCTCAAGCTCTTCTCGTGACAACTCAACGATCTCCTGAACCGTGAACTCCGAGCCCGCGGTAGGCAATCTGGCGATCACCCCGAGAAGCTCCCTTTGCCGGTCCGTCGCACGAGCCCACCGCCCGGCAAAGAAATCCGTGTCGAGCTTCCGCAGTATCTCGTTCGTGGGAACCGAGAGCTGTTCACCCGTGGCAAGCTTCTGGACGAACACATCGTAGACCTCACGGCAGATGAACTGGAGAAAGTACGGGTACCCGGCTGACACTTCGCAGACGGCCTGAACCGACCCGTCCGTGAAGCGTACAGGACAATCGGCGGTCGCGATCGGTTTCAGGATTGCGTCGCGGCTGTCCGCGTCTGACAATCTGTCGAGAAAGACGACCCGGAACATTCGCTCTGCGAACGTGCGGGCCTCGACAAGCTTCGGAAACAAGGTTGGCAGCCCCGTCAGCACGAGCATGAAAGGGATTCCCTTTCTCTGAATCGATTGGAATACGTCCAGCAACAGAGAGAGCGGATACTGCTCCTTCGGCGCATGATCCGAGAGGTTCTGGGCTTCATCGTATGCGAAGACGATGCCCCGCCGCTTCTCCGCTTGGACACACTCCCAGATGATCTCCAGTATGCCCCGCACCTTGTCTGCCACAAGGCCGGGGATTGCCTCGTAGACCATTCGCAGCGTGTCAAAGCTGAGTCTGCATTCGACTTCAGTCTTGTCTGCCCCGAAACCGATACGTGATAGCTCCTGCCGGTCGATCACGAAACCGGACGTGACCACAGACAGGTCGGTCAGAAGACGGATGGCCATGCTTTGTTCACTGACGCTCGTCGATTCTGAGAGGTCGGCACCGACCCAGAGCCAACCCTTGTCAATCGCGAGCGGCTTGAACGTGTCCAGCAGAACCGTCTTCCCGACTCCGCGGAGCCCGGTCAGCACCATGTTCTCGAGTATTGTGTCCTGCCCCAGGAGCCGCCTGAATTCCTCTGTTTCCCTCTCACGGCCAGCCAGGTAGGGCGGCATGTGACCGGCGCCAGGCCGAAACGGATTCTTGAATCCAGACTCCTGCAAACTTACACTCACTTAGCTAGCCTCCTAATGTTAGGCACCGAGCTAAGTTTAGCCCAAAAGCTCGTAAATGTCAAGCAGAATATGGTGCCGAAACTCCGGCTAATCAGTTGCTGCGGAATTGCCTGTGAGCACCGAGCTGGGCGGCTCGGCGGATACAAGACGTCGTACTCATCCTCACCCCGCCGCGGCCATCTCTTCGGCGGCGTCGATCCTACTTGGCCAGCTTTGCGCTGGCGAGGCGGTTCAAGCTGACGCCCTCCTCGGCCGCTTCGGTCGCGAGGCGGCGATGGACCTCCGGAGGTACACGGACGACGAACTTGCCACTATAACGTTTCGCGGCGATCGGCTCCGGCGGCGTTTCGCCGTTCGACTCCATGTCCGCCACGGCCTCCGCGACAACCCTGCGGATACCTTTCAGCGCCGCCTCCGGCGTGCGCGCCAGCCAGCTCAAGCTGGGGAACTCGGCGCACAGGCCGACGTGCTCGCCGTCCTCCTCCGACCACGTGACACGGTATGTGTACCGATCATTCGGCAACACCATTTTCCGCCTCCAGTTTGTCTATCGCCTTGAGCACCTGCCGGACCTGATAGGCCTTGGCGGCGCCCTTGTCGTTCTGGATGTTCACACGCGGGTCGCCCGGCCACGGCATCTTGTACACGCGGTGGCTTGTTGCCTTCTGTCGTGGCTCGCCGAAGTAAGCGTCACAGACCTTGCAGAGGTCATTGAAGCGGACCCCCTTCGGGTCCCGCCGCATCCGCGCCACAATTTCATCCACACCAGCCATATTATAGTATCAGTAATGATATCATGTCAAGGGCGAAGGCAACGAATTCCGCTGGGCCGCACCGCTACTCGAAGCAGTCTTGCCCGTTCGTGTGAGCGAACTCCCCTTCTGCGTCGATCGGATATCCGGAACTGTCAAGCACAGCCATCACATCTCGCCGGTCCATCCATCCGACCATCCGCTTCCCCTGCAGCGTGAAGCTAACGGCGACCCAATCGCCCCGGCGTTCGACCTCGGTGAGCAGAGCGTCCTCTTCGGCGTATGCGACAATCTTGTCACCGTGTCGAATGGGCGCCGAACGCGCCATTACGATTACTTTCTTGGCGCGCCCCGCCTGTACCGGGGGATCGGCTTCATCACACCCGCTGGCCGCTAGGCAGGCAGCGAAGACCAAGGATACTGTCACCGGACTGACTACACCGCCTGGCAAATGAGAATCGACGTGATGCGCCCACATTCTATCGCTCCTCCGCTTTGGGGCGCCACAGCGCGTGATGCCAAACGCTACCCTGCCGCGGCCATCTCTTCGGCATCCTCGAACTTGACGGACACCTTGGTCGAGACGCCGGGCTCCTGCATCGTGATGCCGTAGAGGATGTCGGCCATCGCCATCGTGTGGCGCGAGTGGGTGACGACGAGGAACTGCGAGTCCTTGAGGAACTCCCGAATGAGCCGGCAGAACCGGTCGATGTTGCTTTCGTCGAGCGCGGCGTCGACCTCGTCGAGCATGCAGAACGGGCTCGGCTTCGACTGGAAGATGGCGAAGAGGAGCGCGATGGCCGTCATCGTCTTCTCGCCGCCGGAGAGGAGCGTGATGGACGACGGCTCCTTGCCGGGCGGGCAGGCGACGATCTCGATGCCCGCGTCGAGGATGTCGACGTCCTCCTCGAGCAGGATGTCGGCGCGGCCGCCGCCGAAGAGCTTGCGGAACAGGCCCTGGAAGTTCTCGCGGACGTCGTCGAACGTCTTGCGGAACATCTCGCGGCTCTTGCGGTTGATCTTCCGGATGATCTCGCGGAGCGTGTGCTCCGCCTTCCGGAGGTCCTCCCGCTGGTGGGTCAGCTCGGCGGCGCGGCGTTCGAGTTCCTCCTGCTCCTCGATGGCGTAGGTGTTGACGGCGCCCATCGACCGCATCTTCTGGTTGACGGTCTCGATCTCCTGCTCGATGGCGGCCCAGTCGCGTTCCTCGATCTCGCCCGCCTTGCCGTGCTCGTCGGCGAGCGAGCAGTCGAACTCGCTCGCGGTCCGGCCTTCGAGGTTCTCGATCCGCATGGCGACCTCGGCGGCCTGCACGTTGAGTTCGTTCAGCTTCGCCCCGGCCTCTTTCGCGCGGCGGCCGGCGGCGGTGCGCTGCTCGCGGCGCGACTCGAACTCGACGCGCACCAGCTCGCGCTGGTTTGCTGCCTCGGCCTTCTGCTGCCCGAGCGAGCCGCGGCGCGCCAGCAGCTCCTGGATCTCGCCCTTCTTCGCGAGGATGGTCTCGTGCGCCTCGCGGCGGCGGGCGCCGCAGCTCCCGAGCTGCTCGCGCGCGGCCCCGAGCGTCTTCTCGCGCTCCGCGATCAGGCGACCGAGTTCGCCCGTCCGCCGGCGCAAACTCTCGGCCTTCTCGACCCGCTGCGCCTGGGCGATCTCAAGTTCGGTCGCCTCCCTCCTCGTTCGATCGCGGCGGGCCTCGCTCTCTCCGAGCAAGCTCTCTCGTTCGGCCAGCGCGGCCTTGAGGTCCGCCTCGGCCCGCTCGATCCGGCCGACCTCCTCGCGGACCTCGGCCTCGCGGGCCGACAGTGTCTCGATGTACGAGTGGTTCTCGGCGCGCTCGCTTTCGCTCGCCTCGAGTTCCGATGCGAGGCGCCGGATCGAGTGGTCGAGCTTGCCGAGTTCGGTCTGAACCTCGGACTGCTCGGCCTGGGTCTCGGCGGCCTGCGTGGCAAGCTGCCGCGCCCGCTGCTTCTGCTGATCGGCGCGGGCCGAGCGCTCCTCGCGCTCCTTTTCGAGTACGGCGAGGTCGGCCTCGATGCCGGCCTGCTGCGCCTCGAGCGCCCGCAGCTCGCTTCGGCGCGAAATGACGCCGCCGGCCCCGCCGGTCGCGCCGCCGACCGAAATCCCGCGCGGGCAGAAGAGCTGGCCGTCGAGGGTCGCGAACCGCAGGCCGCGGCCGTCCGACGCGGCCAGCCGCCGAGCGGTCTCCGCGTCCTTGACGACGACGGCGTCGCCGAGCAGGAACCGCACGGCGTTGTCGTAGCGCGACTCGGAGCGGACGAAGCCGGCCGCCGGCCCGATGACGCCGTCGCCCTCCGGCATCGCCGGCGCCGCGCGGTCTTCGATCCGGTCGAGCGGCAGGAACGCGGCCTTGCCCGCGTCGCTTCCCGCGAGGAAATCCATCGCGGCCGTCATCCCGTCGAACGACTCGGTCAGGACGAGCTGCTCGTGCGTGCCGAGCGCCGCTTCGATCGCGGCGGCGCGGTCGGCATCGACCTCGATGATGTCGGCGATCACGCCGCAGACGCCGCCGACTTCCGCGCGGCCGTCGCCCACGGCTTCGAGCAGATGCTTGACGCCGCTGCTGACGCCTTCGAGCTTCTCCTCGAGATCGCGGAGCACCTCGCCGCGCGAGCGCGTCGCGGCCAGCTCGGAGCGCCTGGCGTTGGTCCGCTCGGCGGCGGCCTCGATCTCGCACGCGAGCCGCTCGCCGTCCTCCTCGGTCGCGTGCCGTTCGCTCGTGAGCGACGCGAGCCGTCTTGCGACCTCTTCGTTCTTCGCGGCGAGCGACGTTCGCTGCTGCTCGCCCTCCGTCAGGTGCCGCCGGTGGTCGGCGGCCCGCTCGGCCAGCCGTTGGTCCTGCCGGACGAGCTGGTCGCGCTGCGCGGCAATGGCGGAAAGTTCGTTGTGCTGCTTGGCAAGTTCGCTGGCGAGGTCGACGGCCCGGCCGCGCTGCTCCTCGATCTCGCGGCGGACCCCGCGGATCGTCTCTTCGACCTCGCGGAGCGCCTCCTGGCGCCGCGCGATCTCGTTCGTGCCGCGCGCGACGGCCTCGTCGAGCCCGGTCACGTCGGCCGCGGCCTGCTCGAGTTCCGCCCGCATCAGTTCGAGCGATGCCTCGCTCTTCGCGATCTCGGCCTTGGTCGACTCTTCGAGGTCGTCGAGTTCGGCGAGCCGCCGCTCGTTCATGCGGACGGCCTCCTCGGCGGCCTGGAGCCGGCTCGATATGCGCACGTCTTCCGACTCGAGCTGCGCGATCCGCTGGTCGGCCTCGATCACGGCCGTCTCCTGCTCGGACAGCTCGGCCTCGAGCCGTTCGATCGACGCGTTGAGCGAGCCGACCTCGGACTTGAGCGTGAACAGCTCGGCGGCCGTCGATTCGCGCTGCTCGATCAATTCGTCGTATCGATGGAGCGCGAGCACGACGCTCAACTCGCGGCGCTGGTCGTCGAGCCGTTTCCATCGGCGGGCCTTCGCGGCCTGGTACTTGACCGACCGCATCCGTTTCTCGACCTCGTCGATGATGTCGCCGAGCCGGAGCAGGTTGGCGGCGACCCGGTCGAGCTTCGACAGGCAGGTCTTCTTCTGGGCCTTGTACTTGCTGATGCCCGCGGCCTCCTCGAAGATCATGCGGCGGTCCTGCTTGTTCGAGGTCAGCAGCACGTCGACCTTGCCCTGCTCGATGATCGAGTAGGCGTCCATGCCGATGCCGGTGCCCATGAACAGGTTGCGGATGTCCTTGAGGCGGCACCGCTGCTTGTTGATGTAGTATTCGCTCTCGCCGCTCCGGTAGAGGCGGCGGGCGATGTCGACGGTCTCATAGTCGGTCGGGAGGAGGCCCTTGGTGTTGGTGAACGTGAGGGTGGCCTCGGCGTAGCCGGTCGAGCGGCGCGTCGGGGAGCCGTTGAAGATGACGTCCTGCATGTCGTTGCCGCGCAGGGCTTTAACGCTCTGTTCGCCCAGCACCCACTTGACGGCATCGACGACGTTGCTCTTGCCGCATCCGTTGGGGCCGACGAAGGCCGTAAGTCCTGGTTGCAGAATGAATTCGGTCTTATCGGCGAAGGACTTGAAGCCGTGCAGGCTGAGTTTTTCGAGCCGCATTCGATCTTCCCCAGATCGGGTCCGAGTTATAAGTCCCGCATGCGCAGGGAGTTAAGTCCTGCGCCCCGGCCGAAAAATGGGCGAATACTATCCCTGCCGGTCTGCCGGTGCGCAGCAAATAACTGTATCGACATGCGAGCGCCGAACCTTTAGTGGGATTCAGGGGGCACAACTCATTGTGGCGCAATAAGCTACGAACCGCTAGATGTGGCGGGGTGGCCAGCGCGGGACTAACCGCTGAACCGGAACTTGAGGATGTGCCAGATGGCGGCGGCGCCGTCGCGCCAGGTGATCTTCTTCCCCTCGGCGTAGGACCGCGGATGATAGGAGATCGGGACCTCGACGATCCGGGCCTTCGCCCGCGCGAGCCGCGCGGTGATCTCGGGCTCGATCCCGAACCGGTCGCTCGTCAGGTGCAAGCTCTTCAGAAGATCGGAGCGAACGGCCTTGTAGCACGTCTCCATGTCGGTGAGCCGGAGCCGGTTGACGAGGTTGCTGAGCTTCGTGAGGACCTTGTTGGCGAGCAGCGAGCTGCCCATCGCTTCGCCGGGCACGCCTTCGAGGAACCGCGAGCCATAGACGGCGTCGGCGTCGCCGGCGAGGATGGGGGCGATCAGCTTCGCGTACTCGTTCGGATCGTACTCGAAGTCGGCGTCCTGGACGATGGCGATGGTGCCGGTCGCGGCGGCGATGGCCGTGCGGACGCCGGCGCCCTTGCCGCGGTTCTCGTCGTGCTTCACGAGCCGGACGCGCTCGTCGGATTGGGCGAGCACGTTGGCGATCGCGTCGCTCCCGTCGGTCGAGCAGTCGTCGACCATCACGAGTTCGATGGGGATGCCCGGCTCCGACGCGAGCACGCGCCGCACGATCTCCGCGAGCGTCTCCCGCTCGTTGTAGAACGGCATGAGAACGCTCAGGAGGGGCTCGGTGGTCGGTGGTTGGTGTTCGGTGCTCGTGTCGGGCAAGGTCTCACTCGCTTACGATTGAATGTCAAATGCCAAAGCTCGAAGAGCAAGTGAAATCCCAGACGGCAATGTCAAGGCACTGGCTCAAGGGTGAAGAACGACCACCGATCGGCAAGCTGTCCACTTGCCCCTTTGGTCTTTGTGCTTCACTTGGTATTCGGGCTTTGTCATTTGGCATTGCTTCACAGAATGTACCGGCTCAGGTCCTCGTCTTCGATGACGTCCCTGAGTTTGTCGCGGACGGCGTCGGCGTCGATCTTGATCGACTCGCCGCTCCGCTCGGGCGCCTCGAACGAGATGTCCTCCATCAGCGTCTCCATCACGGTATGCAGCCGGCGGGCGCCGATGTTCTGCATCTGCAGGTTCGCCTGGACGGCAACCTCGGCGATCTGTTCGAGCGCGTCGTCGGTGAACGAGATCGCCACGCCCTCCGTCGCCATCAGGTCGACGACCTGGCGGCTCAGAGCGTTCTTCGGCTCGGTCAGGATGCGCATGAACTCCGGCTTGCCGAGATCGCCCAGCTCGACGCGGATGGGGAACCGGCCCTGCAGCTCGGGCGCGAGGTCCGACGGCTTCGCCGCGTGGAACGCGCCGGCCGCGATGAAGAGGATGTGGTCGGTCCGGACCATGCCGTATCGCGTGAGCACCGAGGCGCCCTCGACGATCGGGAGGAGGTCGCGCTGCACGCCTTCGCGCGAGACGTCGGGCCCGCCGCGGTCCTTCTTCGCCGGCGCGGCGATCTTGTCGATCTCGTCGAGGAAGATGATGCCCGTCTCCTCGGTCCGGCAGACGGCCTCGCGCCGTACCTTCTCGCGGTCGGTCAGGCCCTCGGCGGCCTCCTGCGTGAGGAGCTGCCGCGCCTCGGCGACTCGGACCTTCCGGCGGACCGAGCGGGTCGGCACGATGCGCTCGAACATGTTCTGGAAGTCGACGCCCATCTGCTCGACGCCCTGGTTCGAGATGATCTCGACGGTCGGGATCGCCTTTTCCTCGGTGCTGATCTCGACCTCGCGGTCGTCGAGGTCGCCGGCCCGGAGTTTCGCGCGGATCTTCTCCCGCGTGCGGCCGTGCGACTCCATCCGGCGGGTGTGTTCGTCGGCGTCGATCACGCCGTCGAGGTCGACGGGCGGCAGGAGCGCCTCGAGGATCTCGTCTTCGGCCTTCTCTCGAGCCGCGTCGAGAATCGTCTCGCGCTCCTCGGTCATCACAATGTTGTAGGCGCAGTCGGTCAGGTCGCGGATCATCGACTCGACGTCGCGGCCGTGGTAGCCGACTTCGGTGTATCGCGAGGCCTCGACCTTGACGAAGGGCGCGTCGACGAGCCCGGCGAGCCGGCGGGCGATCTCCGTCTTCCCGACGCCCGTCGGGCCGATCATGATGATGTTCTTCGGGATGACGTCCTCGCGGATCTCCGGCGGAAGCTGCTGGCGGCGCCAGCGGTTTCGGACGGCGATGGCGACGGCCCGCTTCGCGTCGTCCTGCCCGACGATGTAGCGGTCGAGCTCGGCGACGATGAGCCGCGGGGTGAGGTGTCTCACGGAATTTCCTCCACGTAGATTTCGGCGTTGGTGTAGACGCAGATGCCGGCGGCGATGTGGAGCGCCTCGGCGACGATGGTCTTCGCGTCGAGCTCGGTGTTGGCGGCGAGCGCCCGCGCGGCCGCGATCGCATAGCTGCCGCCCGAGCCGATCCCGAGCACGCCGTCCTCCGGCTCGATCACGTCGCCCGAGCCGGAGACGAGGAGCGCCAGGTCCTTGTCGGTCGCGATGAGGAGCGACTCGAGCCGCCGGAGCACCCGGTCGGTCCGCCACTCGCGGGCAAGCTCGTGTGCCGCGCGGCGCAGGTTGCCCTGCGAGTCCTTGAGCTTGCCCTCGAACCGTTCGAGGAGCGCGAACGCGTCGGCCGTGGCGCCGGCGAACCCGACGATGACCTTGCCGTCGAGGAGCGGCCGGATCTTCCGAGCGTTCCCCTTGACGATCGTGTCGCCGTGCGTCACCTGGCCGTCGCCGCCGATCGCTGTCTTCCCGTCCTTGCGGACACACAGGATGGTCGTCGACCTGGTCATGTCAATCTCCTGGCAGAAAGTTGCACCGTGTCAAATGACAAAGCTCAAATAACAAGTGAAGCTCAAAGGCCAAATCCCCAACAGTCGAGGAACTTCAAATGGCAGAGCTCAAACAACAAGTGAAGCTTGAGAGCCAAGACCCCGAGAGCGTGATCGGCAAATCCCTGCCTGCCCGCATTGTTCCGCCTTTTGACATTGGCGCTTGGGATTTCAATTGCTGTTCGGGCTTTGACATTTGGCCCTTCCTATTCGGCATTTGACCATGTGGAGCGTCTGTTGTAAAGGCCCGGGGCTCGTGCTAGAGTGGTGGGCACTGGTTTGGGGACGTGCACATGCAGGCGCTTGTCCGACACGGCATGGGCGACGACGACATCCGGCTCGACGACGTGCCGGAGCCGGAGCCCGCGCCCGATGAGGTGAAGATCGAGGTCCGGGCCGCGGGGGTCTGCGGGACGGACATCGTCGGCCACCCGGCCCTCCGGCCGCCCGTCATCCTCGGTCACGAGGTCGCCGGCGTGATCGTCGAGGTCGGCGCGGCGTGCCGCGCCCGGAAGGTCGGCGAGCGCGTCACGAGCGAGACGACGAAGAGTCGCTGCGGCCGGTGCCGCTTCTGCACCGAGGGCCCGGCGAGCTTGTGCCCGAGCCGTACGGGGATGGGTTCGAGCGCCGACGGCTGCTTCGCGAAGCACGTCACGATCCTCGAATCGAGCACGCACGTCCTGCCCGCCCATGTCGGCTTCGAGGCGGGGTCGCTGACCGAGCTGCTCGCCTGCGCAACGCACGCTACGGTCGAGCAGGCCGGCGTCGGGCCGGACGAGTTCATTGTCATCGTCGGGCCGGGGCCGCTCGGGCTGCTGGTCGCGCGATGCTCGGCCGTGCTCGGAGCGCGGGTCGTCGTCGCGGGGACGGAGTCCGATGCGGGCCGGCTGGCGCTCGCGAGCGACTTCGGCGCGGAACGAACGGTCGTGGTTGGCGGACAGGAATGTCCGCCCCACCGAAACGAAGAATGCGATTCGGGAGGAGGTCCAGCGGACACAGGGTGGCACGCGCATCCTGCCCGTGGGAAATCACGACCGGGACAGCCGTGCCACGAGGACCTGCCCGCCGTCGTGATGGCGATGACGGACGGGTGCGGCGCCGACACGGTCTTCGAGTGCTCCGGCTCGCCGGCCGCGGTCGAGCCGTCGCTCGCGTGCCTGCGCAAGCGCGGCCGCTACGTGCAGGCCGGCATCCTGCACCGCGACATCCCGCTCGATTTCGACGACGTGTTTTTCGTGCGCGAACTCAGCATGGTAGGTTCCCACACGTCGAACCCCGTGTCGTGGGTGCTGGCGATGAACCTGCTTGCCGCGCGGAAGGTCGACCTCGAGCCGCTCATCACCGCGAAGCTCCCGCTGGCCGACTGGCGCCGCGCCTTCGACCTGATGCGCACACGCGCGGCCGTCAAGGTCGTGCTGAAGCCATAGGGCTGAGTGGCTCCATCTCCCATTGTTGCGCTGGATGAGCACCCGAGATAGAATCGAAACATGTCGTGGAAAACGGGGATTACCATATCGCTCGCGTTCGCGCTGGCGACTGCCAGCTCCACAGAAGCGACCGCTGCCACGTACGTGCGTGACGCCGGCGGCAGACAGTACCCGGGCATTGTGGAACGAATCGAGGCCCGGAAAAACGTATTGCCGAGCGGGGAGCAGAGCGTTGAGCTTCGATTCTATTCGAAGAACATAAGTTTCGGCATCATCGCGATCGGTCCGCGCGCATTCGATTTGATTTCCGGAACGCCTCCGCCGACCCTGCGCCGCTACATACTCATGACTGGAACCGCGAGACATCTTGAATTCCGTCACCGAGACACCCATTTGGCCTTTCTACCATACTCGTTCTCTCTACAGCCGGACTTGGTGCTGCCGACGTGTCTGGGCAGGACGGGAGATTTTCGGCGGTCCACGAGCTTTCTCGGCGCGGAGTTCACCCTCTCGCAGCGCGCGGGGGAGGACCCGATCAAAATACCAGTTGCAGAGGTCGTGGAACTCTCCGACGACGTCCTTGTCGGCACGTCCCGGAACTTTCGGGACATAAACAAGGGGCGCATCCCGACTGAGCGTTTCTTCGCCAAGGGAAACAATGAGTTAGACTACACCTATCGGCCGCTCGACAAGAGCGATCTCGCGCGCATGGTCAAAGCTGGATTCAACTACTTCGACCGCGTATTGCCCGCCCAGATCGAGTTTCTCTACGACAAGCCGGTCTTCTTTGATATTGAAGAGTTCGCCAGCAAACCCCGGCCAATCTTTCCGGAGATCCTTTTCCATCCCGGGTTCCTCGGGGTTGAGGACTTCATCGATGAACCTGCATGGGTTTTCTGGTCGGAGACCGCGGCGCTGGCCGTAGCCGACAACATCGAGGATATGGGTCGTCTGCAAGAGCGCGTCACGCGGGAGGTCATCGAGAGACAAAGAGAAGGGCGTCCTCGGGGGCTGACGGTGGGGCTCGCCCAGGCCGGCATCCTCCTCGAAGGCGTTGAACTCCGCGAGCCCTCCCTCCCGGTCTGGGAGGAGTTCTATTCCACGGCCTGCTACCAAATGCGAACGCCTGTCGCGGGCTTCATACACGAGGGACGGTATCAGCACCCCGAGACCGTCGATCTGCTGAACAGGACATTCCGTACCGCGCTCCCGCGCCGGCCCGAAACCGTCTTCCTCTTCTACAATGCCTTTCTCAGGGGGACCGCGCGCGTCTTTCGCAAGGAGTGGGGGATATCGATCTACGGCCAAGCCGATCCGGACATCGCTCTGCTCGGCATGAGAATGGCCTACGACCGCGGTGCCCACTACGTCTGGTTCTGGACAAGCGACCGAGACCATCATCTTCCGTTTGAAGAACAGCTTGCCCTGGCGAGTGCATTCACCGCCTATGTGGCAAAGCATCCGCGCGCGTCGCGGTCAGCCCTCATACGCGGCGCCAAGGACGCCATCGTGCTTCCCTACGGTTTCACATTCTCCGTGTCCGATTGGGACAAGTCAGAGATGGCCGACCTCTGGCATCGGGCCTGCTTCAGTATCAGGGATGGCCGTACTGAAGACGGTACCGCGTACTACGCCGTCCTTCGGTGCGCCACCGAGAAAATGGCGGAGCTGATCCGGGCCGGACGCGAGTTCGATATTCTCGTGGAGACGCCCGAGCTTGAGTCCGCCGGATATGAACGAATCCACCGGGTGCTGCTGCAGGCCGCGCAGGAAGACTATGAATACCCTTGGTGGCTTGGGCGGGAGATCTACATCGGCCTGGCGGTGCTTGTCGCATTCCTCCTCGCATATAGGATCTACCGAATCATACGCTGGCACCGGCGGAGAAAAGCAGATGGATCCACTTCGACCTGACGCGTTCCCGCGAGGCCGTCAAGGTCGTGCTCAAGCCGGAGGCGTAACTCCCGCTTGCGGGGCGTCGGCCGTGCGGCCTATAATGTTGCCCGGAGGGCAAGACGATGGGCGTGGCTGAGTTTTTGGCGTCAAAGCGGGGCGACATTCTTCGCGTGGCGCGAAAACACGGCGCGCGGAACGTCCGCGTGTTCGGCTCGGCGGCGCGCGGTGACGACGCGCCCGCCAGCGATGTTGATTTCCTGGTGGAACTCGAGCCGGGCCGCAGCCTGCTCGATCACGTTGCCCTGCTGCAGGAGCTGGAAGATCTCCTCGGCCGGAAGGTCGACCTCGTCGAGCCGGAAGGGCTCCACTGGTACATTCGTGACAAGGTCCTTGCTGAAGCGGTGCCGCTGTGAAAGACGACAAGCTCTATCTGATACATGTCAAGTCGAGCGGGAGCTGAAGCCGTTGCCGATGATGCTTGGTCTCGTCGCCCCGGGTCGCATCTGATGGGCCTCAGCCCCGGTCACTTTCGGCCGCTCCTTCTTGTTCTTCGCGGCGATCGGTGTCCGGCCTGAAGAATTCGATCTGGGGCCGCAGCAGAGCAAGGACCTCTTCGGGGACCTCGTCTTCTCTGAGGAACCCAAACGCGACGGCGCGGGCCACGAGTTCATCCGGCTTGAGGCCCGTGTAGATGCCCCAGACGCGCCGCGACGGTTTCTGATGGAACTCGTGAATGAGATCGCTGAGTTCGAACGCGTTGATCGTCCCATCGCGCCACTCGTCGAACTTCTTGCCCAGCTCGGCCAGATGGGAGCCCAGTTCCCGCTTCCACGCCGTCTCGGCCAGTTGTCGGAGCGTCTTGCGGGCCGACTTCCCGAAGCCTTCTTTCCAGCCTTTCACGGTTTGACCTCCGCCTCATGGCACAAATGACCGCAGGACGATGGCGTCGTGTCCGCTGAGGGTGTAGGCGGGGAGCGAGGCGGGGATGAGGACGGTGCTGCCGATGGGGAGCGGCATCGAGCCGCCGGCCCACTCGAGCGCGGCCTCGCCGCGGACGACGTTGAGGATTGCGAACCGGTTCGGCGGCGGGCCGTCGTCGAGGGTTCCGCCCATTTCGAGAATCTCGATGACAAAGCGGTCGCACCGTACGCCCTCGTAGCGGCGGACGGGCCCGTCTTCGAGCAGGCGCCGCTCGCAGGTGTCGCGCTCGGCCGGCTCGAAGTCGATCACGTCGAGCGCCTTCGCGACGTGCAGCTCGCGCGGGGCGCCGTCTTCATCCTCGCGGCTCCAGTCGTAGACGCGATAGGTCACGTCGGACGTCTGCTGGATTTCGGCGAGCACGATGCCGGCGCCGATGGCGTGGACGGTACCCCAGGGGATCATGACGACGTCGCCGGGCCTCGGCTCGAACGCGTGGAGGCAGGGGTCGAGTTCGCCCTTTTCGATCGCCGCGGTGAACTTGCCGCTGGTGACGCCGGCATGCACGCCGCGGATGAGCTTCGCGCCCGGCTCGACGTGGATGATATACCACGCCTCCTTCTTGCCGAACCCGGCCTCGTGCTCGGCGGCGTAGGGATCGCCCGGGTGCACCTGGACGGAGAGCGTCTCCTTCGCGTCGAGGTACTTGACGAGCAGCGGGAACCGCCCGCCCTGGAGGATGGCTTCGTCGCCGACGATCTCCGCGGCGCGCTCTTCGACAAGTTGCCGGAGCGATGTGCCGGCGAGCGGGCCGCCGGCGACCGCGGTCTCGAGGCCGGGATAGTCGGAGATCTCCCACGACTCACCGATCTTCGCGCCGGCCGGCGCGGGCTTGCCGAGCAGCTCGGCCAGATGCGATCCGCCCCATAGCTTCTCGCGCTGGATCGGCTCGAACAGAAGTGGGCCTGTGTCGTTCACTCGGGATCGATCCTCACAATTCTGGGTTTGGGCGTCCGCTTCGCCGCCACCTTCCGGTCGTAGACGAGCGCGACGACGAAGGCGGCGGCCAGGAGGGCGAGCCCAAGGACCACGGCCGACGCCTCGCCGGACAGTCCGAAGAAGGGGCAGAAGTGCCCGATGACGGCGCCGGCCACGAGGCCGACGAGGGGCAGGCCGAACAGGAAGAAGATCCCGGCGAGCGACACGGACCGGTCAACGGCGACGACGACCTTGCGGCCGGGGCCGATGCCCTCGACCGCGTCGACCTCGAGCGACATCTTGTGGGCGCCCGCGGCGGCGCACAGCCCGCACGACCCACAGGTCTCGCCCCGATCGAACTCGACTGTGGCCTTGCCGCCATCGACAGCGACGACCCGGGCCTGTTCTTCCCTGACCAGCGTGGCCTCCTCGGCTCAGCGCCGGAAATAGTTGAGTTTCTTGGCCAGTTCCTCGAACCCGTGGCGCGGGCTCGCCAGCACGGGCACGTTGATTCGCTCGCTGGCCGCGTGGACCACACGCTCCATCATCACGTCGGCCAGCACGACGATGTCGTTGTTCACCAGCCGGTCGACGGCGCTGGCGACGATGTAGTCGTATGCATCGAGGTCGTGACTTCGCAGGGCGCGTTCCGCGTCCTCGCAATGGTGGCTTTCGATCGCGACGTCCTTGCCGTGCGCGTCGGCGCGATCCCGCAGGAAGCTGATCGTGGCGTCGAGCGAGATTTCGTCGGAGCCGAGCACGCCGACGGAGTCGCCGAGCCGCACCGCCGTCTCGACCGCGGCCTCGTCGATCCGCATGACGGGAATATTGACCGAGGCCTGAACGACCTCGAGCGTTGCGCCGAGAGCGGGCGAGGTGAGCACGACGGCCCCGGCCCCTGCCTCGTGGGCGTTCATCGCATACGAGCAGAGGCGGCGGGTGACCGCCTCCGTCACGGAGCCCGCCGCGTCGATCAGGTGCTGCATGCCCTCGTCCACCATGTGGATCAGTTCCACGTCGGCGATGACGTTCCGGGCGACGTCCGTGAGCAGCGGGACGACCCCGGCGGACGAATGGACGAGAGCGACGCTGAAGAACATGGGCCACCTCCAGATTGTGTCGCGTCGCGGGCACAATTGTACCCCGGCGTCGCGCGACAAGTCAAATGCCGCGCCCCCGCCGAGCGGCTGGCCCGCCCCCGGTCTGCGCGCCGATGCGAAGGCAGGCCAGAGCGCCGGGTCGCGCGCGGGCCAAATGCTCAATGACCAAATCCCAATGACCAACGAAGCCCCAAGCCCCAATTCCCGAAACACCACAAACAGGCGACTCGAAGCGTTTGGGATTTGGCGTGTTGAACCTTGGTGCTTGTTTGGTGATTGGTGCTTGTGTCTTGGATATTGACGCGGCCCCTGCGCATTGCGGTCAGGGGCGCCGTGCCTTGCTGGGCAATGGCCTGCGGAAAGTGGGGTCGCGTCAAGCCGAGCGGGCCTTGATTCCGCCCGACCGGCCCGATATGATGGCGCCGGCCCGGATCGGGGAACCTGATGACACGCTGCGTGGTCGCCATTATCCTGCTCGCCGTCCTTCCCGGCTGCGCGCTGCGGCATGTGTCATCCGATCCCGACGCCGAGCGGTTCAGCACGGCGTGGGAGACGCCTCGGCTGAAGCAGCAGCCGGTCGCGGTCGAGTTCTACACCGAAGGCGACTGCGACGACGAGCGGCTGCTGGCCGACGCGGCCCGGATTCTGATCGACTCCGGGAAGTTTCGCCCGGTCCGCGGCGGCGAGAAGGCGGCCGCAAGGATCAAGCTGACCGTACGGGTGCGCCGCGACACGCACGCGCTGAAGGTCGCCCTCAACGCCCTCATCGGCTACGTGTGGCCTATCGACGCGCAGGACACCATGTGCGAGGTCTTCGTCGTGGTCGAGAAGCCGTCGGGCGAGGTCGTCGGGCGCGCCTACGCGCAAGGTCGCGGCCGCGCCGAGTTGTGGCTCGGCTACCTGCTCTGGCCGCGATGGATATGGAACGGAGAGCAGCGCGACATCATCCATCGCGACGCCCTCAAGGCCGTCACGGTCAAGGCGTGCCGCGCGCTCATGCCCAAGGCGAGAAGATGATGTTCGACCGCTGCGCAAGAACGAGGGAGCCGGCCTGGGGCGTCGTCGCCCTGCTGGGTCTGCTCGCGCTCGGCGCGACGGGGTGCATGGGCTATCGCGATCACTACGACCTCGACGCCGACCGCTACAAGTCGGACGTGCTCGGGACGGCGTCGGGGGCCGAGTCGCCCAGGACGCAGCGAACGGCGCGGCCCGTCGTGCACGTCGCCTGCTTCGTCGCCGGCGAGCGGGTCGAGCCCGTCTCGGCCCCGTGGCCGACGCTCGAGGCGCTCGCCGCGCGAACGGTCCGCGACATGGGCGTCTTCGAGCCGGAGAACACCGGCCGGGACGTCGTGCACCCCGACTACCTCTTTGTGTTCGACGTGCGGATCGAGATTTCGCAGGAGCCGGGCCTGTTCTCGGGGCTCATCCTGCCCTTCTACCGGGTCGAGCGGACAACGGTGCGGCTGCAGGTGCTCGACGACCAGGGGGAACCGTTCGCGAACTACATCACCTCAGCCGAGACGTTCGAGGCCCGTCATATCTTCCTGCTCCCGCTGACGCCCTTCTACTGGCCCGGCTCGGCCGAGCGCCGGGCGCGGCGGGGCCTCTTCGAAGCCCTTGCCGTCAAGCTCGTCGCCGACCGCAAAGAGTTCCTCTAGCGCACCGGCTCGGTCCCGCCGCAAACTTGGCAAATCCCGAAGGCCGCCCTATAATGGACGCCGGATGCGGTGCGCCCGTGCCCCGGGAGGGGCTGCGCGCCCGGACCCTGTGCCCTCGGGACAGTTGCGATGCCGACGCGCCAGGACGTGGATCTCGCTCGCGCGGCCATCGACCGCGGATTCCTCACGATCAAGGAGTCCATCCGCTGCCTCGAGATTCAGCGCGATTATGAAAACGCCGGCCAGATGGTCCCGCTCGAGCGGATTCTGGTCGAGGCGGAGTTCATCACGAAGGCCCAGCTCGAGCTGCTGAGGGACAGTCTGGCGAAGGCCAACGCGCTCCGGCACATCGGGCACTACGAGATCATGTCGAAGGTCGGCGCCGGCGGCATGGGGACCGTGTATAAGGCGCGCGACAAGAACGCCGACCGGATCGTCGCGCTCAAGGTGCTCTCGCCCGCGCACGCGCGGAACAAGGAATACATCGAGCGGTTCCTCCGCGAGGCCCGCGCCAGCGGCCGCCTCAGCCATCCGAACATCGTCCAGGGATTCGACGCCGGCGAGGCGAACGGCCAATACTATTTCGCGATGGAATTCGTCGACGGCATCACCGTCGGCAGCATGCTCAAGGAGGGCCGGGCGATTCCCGAGCAGCAGGCGCTCGACATCGCCATCCAGATCTCGAAGGCGCTCGAGCACGCCGAGGAAAACAACCTCATTCACCGCGACATCAAGCCCGACAACATCATGATCACCGTCGACGGCACGGCCAAGCTCGCCGACCTCGGTCTCGCGCGGCTCACCGTCGGCGAGGTCGGCACGCGGGAGCAGCGCATCTTCGGCACGCCCTACTACGCCTCGCCCGAGCAGTGCCAGGGCGTGGAGGAACTCGACGCCAAGACCGACATGTACTCGTTCGGCGCCACGCTCTTCCACATGCTCGCCGGGCGCGTCCCGTTCGACGACGAGACGCCCGAAGAGATCATGACGAAGCACCTCCACGAGAGACGGCCGTATCTCAAGGACATCAACGTCCAGCTCTCGCACGGCATCTCGAAGGTCGTGCGCAAGCTCATGGCGATCTACAAGCGCGACCGCCACGGTTCCGCGGCCGACGTCACGAAAGACCTGACGCTCGTTCGGATGGGCCGGTCGCCGCGGCTCGGAGAAAAATCCCGATACGACAGCAGTGAGTATCGGTACAAGTCCGAGACCGGAAGCTGGCGGACCCGGACGGTGGTTTCCCGGAAGGTCCTGACCCGGTTGGGCATCTGCGCGGCGGCCGGGCTTGTCATCCTCAGCGCCCTGCTCGTTCTTCACTTCTTGAGCCGGCGGCCGCCCGACGGCACCGACTCGAGCCAGACGCAGCCCCAGGGCGCGACACCGCCCCGAGACGCTCACCAGATCTATTTCGAGAACATCGTGGCGAAACGCGGGACGCTCCGGCACGACGAGTTCGTCGAGAAGCTGCGGGCCGTCCAGGAGAAATACCCCGACACGGCGTCGGCGAAGAAGGCCGAAGCCCTGATCGAGGAGACCTTGAAGAAGATCAACCGCGAGGCCGAGGCCCGCACCGCGAAGATGGCCGCGGCGGCGCTCGGGCTCCAGAGCCGCAAGCGCTATCAGCAGGCGATCGACGCGCTCAAGGACCTGCCCGAGGTGTATGCCGGCACGGACTTCCCCGAGGAGATCGAGGACCTGCGCAGCGCCATCCGGCGCGAGGCCGAGCTGGAGTTCGAGAAGTTCGCAAGCCAGGCGAAGGAACTCGAGGCGCAGAAGAAGTTCACCGAAGCGGCTGCGGTCTATCGCCCGGCAATCGACACGTTCGGTGTCCCGGAACTCAAGGCGCGGGCCCAGAAGGCGGTCCGGGAACTCACGGCGGCCGAGGCCAGAGAGAAGGCCCGCGCCGCCGAGGAGGAACGGCTCCGGGCCGAAGCCGACCGCGAGCGGGCGCGGAAGGAGCGCGAGGCCCTGCGAACCGCGTGCCGGGAGAGTTCGGGGCTCGTGGCGGACAAGCTCGCGTTCGGCGATGCGGCCAAGAAGCTGCGAGCCGCCGCCGGCCAGCTGTCCGACGAGACCGCGAAGGCGCACGTCGGGCGGGCCGCGGCCGATCTCGACACGCTCCAGACCCTGTTCGACGGGCTGACGGGCGCCGCGGCCACCCTGAAGGACCGCCGTGTCACGCTCGTCAAGAAGAAGGGGGAGAAACTGTCGGGCGTTGTGTTCGCCATCAACGACCGGCGGGTCTCCATCATAACGGGCGGCAGCTCCGTTCGAAGCATCCCGTGGTCCGACCTCGCGCCCGAGACCATCCGAGCGCTGGCGCGAGCGAAGAACAAAGGGCGCTTCTCGGCCGCAGACCGTCAGGCGCTCGCCGCGCTGTTCTTCTTCTGGGGGAAAGCCGAGGAGGCGCGAACCGAACTCCGGGAACTCGCCAAGATTCCCGCGGGCAAGGAGGCCGCCAAGGTGCGGCTCGAAGGGATCACCTTTCTGCTGAAGTCCGCCGAGGGGACTCTTCCCCAGCCCTGATGCCCCCGCGGCTCAGCCGCCCGGCTCGCACGACGTCGCCGCCCCGGCGACCGAGACCTCCCTCTGCCCGAACGCCTTCCGGATGTCCCCGCAGACCGCATTCAATACCGCCACTGTCTCCTCCGGAGCGGCCGTCTCGCCCTCCATCGTCCAACCCGTCTCCGGCTCCCGATACCACAACGTGCGGCCGCGCGGGAGTGCGGCCCGCAGGCCGGGGGCCGATGCGGCGTTCTTCGACATCCCCGCGACCGCCGCAGACACATCCTGGGGCGGCAGCGACTCGTTGCTCGCGACGGCGATGAAGGCGACGATGTGCGCCGACTTCGGGAGCGAATAGAAGCCGCCCGCTTCGGGGAACCGCGTCAGGGCATTGGTCAGCACGGGCATCGAGCCGGACTTCTCGGGGGCCAGCAGGCGTCCGCTCGGCGCGCCCGACGCATCAGCCGACAGCAGGAACACATAGAGGTACGCGGGGGCCTGCGGCTTCACGTAGCAGCGGACCCCGGACTGCGGCCCGAACGACCGCGGGAACGATCCGCCGGACCCGACGACGCGGCTCGGGTTCGAGAGGTCGAACCAGAGGGAGGCGGCCGCGCCCTTTCCGGCGGCCGCGGCGCCGCTCGCCGACCGGTTCGCGGGGATGTCTCGAGTGGCAGCCCACAGCCCGACGCCTGCGGCGGCGAGGAAGACGGCGGCCCCGACGACGTGGGGCCAGTGGCGCGGGCGGCGCTCGCGCGACCTCGTCGCTCCGGCTTCTTTCCGGGCGTCGAAAACCTCCGGCATCTTCGTGGGGAACGCGCCCCCGACGCGCTCCTGCGCGTCGAGCACCTGGGTGTAGGCGAGGGGCCGCTCGCCCGAGATGAAGCGCTCGATGTCGGTGCGCAACTCGCCGGGCGTCTGGTAGCGGAGGGCCGGGTCGCGCTGCATCATTCTGGCGACGATGGCGTCGAGTTCGCGGGGCACCTTCGGATTGACGTCGGTGCAGGCCGGGGCGTCTTCATTGATATGGCGCACCATGACGGCCGCGGCCGAGTCGCCTTCGAACACGGGCCGGCCCGTGAGCATGTGGAAGAGGGTGGCGCCGAGCGCGTAGATGTCGCTCCGGGTGTCGACGTCGCTCCTGCCGAGCGCCTGCTCAGGCGAGGCGTAGTGGGGGGTACCGATGGCGAGGCCGGCGGTCGTCAGGGCCGCGCTCTCGCATCGGCTCCGGGCGAGCCCGAGGTCGGTCAGCTTGATGTCGCCGCCGCGGGTGATGAGGATGTTGCCGGGCTTGATGTCGCGGTGCACGATGCCCGCCTCGGACCAGGCATGTTCGAGTCCGACGGCGACCTCGCGCGTCATCTGGGCCGCGCGGAACGGCTCGATCCTGCCCGCGCGAGCGAGGATCTCGTCGAGCGACTGCCCGTCGACGTACTCGATCACGAAATAGTACAGGTCGGGCCGGTCGGCGCGCTCCTGAACGCCGACGTCGATCGCCGAGACGATATTGGGGTGGTTGAGCTTGGCCGTGGCCAGGGCCTCGCGCCGGAACCGCTCGACCAGCTTCTTGTTGCGGGAGAACGCAAACGGGAGGATCTTGATGGCGACGAGGCGGTCGAGCGACGTCTGGCGCGCGAGCCAGACGCATCCCATTCCGCCCTCGCCGAGCTTCTGGCGGATTTCGTAGCCGTCGATCTCGGGCGACTCGTCTTCATCCAGCGGCCCCGGCGGCGTGTCCGGGAGCGACGCGGTCAGCGCGCGGGCCGCGGCCTCGGCATCGAGCGAGCCGCTGCCGACCATCGCCTCGGCCAGACTCGGGGCGTCGCCGTCGAGCACGGTCTTCATGCACTCGCCCACCGAGCTTTCGTCGGCCAGTTTCAGCCGCAGCACCGCGTCGGCAAACGACTTGTCGGATTCGGTCGTCATAGTCCTCTGCGTCGCATCCGTCTACTTCGCCACCTTGACTGCGATCTCGCTGAACCGGGCGCCGGCGCCCAGCGAGGCCAGGCCGATCCCACCGGCCCGGTAGGTCGTGTCCTCGGCCCGCAGCACCTCCTGGCCCCGGACCAGGGCTCGGAGCCGGGAGCCCCGGGCCTCCACAGCCACGTCGTACCACTCGGCGTCGGTCAGCTCGAGCGGCCGCTCGGCGAGCGTCTTCGTCTCGTTGCCCGTGGCTCTGCGAAGCGCCAGCTTGCCGGGCTGGCCCGGGTTGCCCGCCCTCAGCTCGAGGTAGTAGCCCCGCCGCGGGTGCTCCTTGTCCGTTCCCTCGGTCCATCGGAACAGCAGGCGGACGGGCTTCGGCGCGGCGCCGAGCCGGGTCGTCGTGCTGAACACGTAGTCGTTCCACGCGGCCTCGCCGGCCGTCATGCGGGCGTCGACGCGCGCGGCCGCGCTGGCATAGCCCTCGGCGAAGGTCCAGTGCTTGGGAGCCGACAGCGTCCACCGGCCGGCGTCGGCCCCTTTGAGCAGGACGAGGCGTGGCGCCATCGCCCAGCGGATTCGCCCGGCCTCCGCCTCGCGGATCGGCTCGATGAGTTCCTTCCGGATACGGTCGCGGTCGAACCGCACGCGGACCGTCACGCCCGTGAGCCGCGCGCCCTGGTTGAACCCGGCAAGCGCGAGGTATCCGTCGGTGGCGGCGGCGGGCAGTTTGACGCGATGGGCGACCTTGTCGTCCGTCCGGATGGTGAGCGTGCCGGCCCGCGCCTCGATGACGATCGAGACGGCTCCGACGACGCGGAAGCGGGCAAACCGCCGCTCCGCGCCCAGCCGCTTGCCCGCCCGGCTGATCGACGACACCGCGCCGGTCCCCGACCGCTTCCAGTCGAAGGCGATGCCGTTCGTCTGCGGCGGCGCGACCGGCTCCGGCATGCCGAACCGGACCGACGCAGCCCGCAGGTCCTTCGCGCGCAGCTCGACGTGGAACTCGCCCCACAGCGGCATCTTGAAGTAGACGAGGCCCGCCTCGGCCGTCATCTCGCCGTACGCGGCGCGCGCGGGCCACCGCCCGACCGTCCGCCCCCGCCAGACCGACGACCAGTCCGCCGCCTGGCGGGCGTCTCGGAAATCATACCGCAACTCGGACTGCCCGCTCCCGAGCGCGACGGGCTTGGCGGCAAGGAAGGAGTCGGCGCTGAGATGTCCGGTCTCGGCGTCGATGAGCATCGCCTCGATTTCGGGCCGGGTGCGGCTGTAGAAGACGGTGTCGGCGTAGCCGCGAACGAGTTCCCAAAGCGTTTGCGCCGTTCGGGCCCGGTTTGCCGTCTGCTGTTTCGCGCGGGCGAAGAGTTCGGCGGCCCGGGCCTCGCGCTCGCGGGCCTCGGCCCGGCGGCGGAGCGCGTCCTGCGCGGCGCGGATCCGCTCGGCCGCGGCGGGGGTGGCGAGGGCTTCGGGGAACCGGTCGTAGGCGGCGAGCGCGTCGCTGAACCGTCCCTCCTCGGCGGCGGCCTCCGCGGCAGTGGCGCACCGCTCGAGCGCGGCCCCGACCGCGGCGTCGAACTTGCGCTGTGCCTCGAGCCGGAGGCGCTGCGCCTCGTCGCCGACGGAGGACGTGCCGAACTTCTCCTCGACGGCGGTGAACCGCGCGATCAGCGTCGAGAGCTTGTCGGGATTCCGGGCCGCGTAGCGCTTGGCGTCGTCGAGCGCTGCCCGGGCGTCGCGCTCGAACGGCGTCAGGCGGGGCTTGTCGTCGCCTGGATCTTTCGGCGGCGTCTTGCTGCCGCCGGAGAACCCGACGGTGATAACGATGGCGGCGAGCAGGATGAGGAAGGCCGTCACGCCAACCTTGATCCACCGGACACGCGTGTACTTGTGGATCTCCTCGGCGAAACGGCTCGACCCGGACCGCGGCGCGACGACCGTCGCCGGCTCGGTCGGGGCCGCGGCCGGAGGCGCGGCGAACTGCGGCGGCTTGCCCTCCATCACGAGCGCGAGGTCTGTGATGAGATGTTCCGCGGTCTGATACCGATCCCGCCGGCTCTTCGCGAGCATCTTGAGGACCACGTCGTTGCAGCCCTTCGAGAGGGTGTCGCGGCGCGTCATGGGCGCGACGGGCTCCTCGTTGAGATGCTTGAGCATCGTGAGCATCGAGGTCTCGCCGTGGAACGGGACGACGCCGGTGAGCATGTGGTAGAAGGTGACGCCGAGCGAGTAGATGTCGCTGCGGACATCGAGCGAGCGGACGGCCTTGGCCTGCTCGGGCGACATGTAGTTGGGGGTGCCGAGGGTCATCCCGACCTGGGTCATCGAGTTGTCGGCGGTCTCGCGCGCGAGGCCGAAGTCGGTCAGCTTGGCGACGCCCTCCTCGGTGATGATGATGTTGCCGGGTTTGATGTCGCGGTGGACCATGTGCGCCGCCTCGGCGTCGCGGAGCGCGTGCGCGATCTGATGAATGATGCCGAGGGCCTTGCGCTCGTCGACGACGCCGTCGATGGAGATGGTCGTGTCGACGGACTCGCCCTCGACATACTCCATGGCGAGATAGTGGTAGCCGCCGGACAGGCCGACGTCGACGATCTTGACGATGTGTTCGGACTCGATGCTGGAGGCGGCCCGGGCCTCGCGAAGGAACCGCTCGACAAAGTCGCCCTTCTGCGCCATGCGGCGGGGGAGCACTTTGAGGGCGGCGAGTTCGCCGGTCGTTTCGTTCTGCGCCTTGTAGACCGTTCCCATGCCGCCGGCGCCGATCTTGGCAAGCACCTTGTAGCCGGCGATCCGGCCGGTGTGGGTCGACCCGTTCTCGATCTGCTCCTGGATCTCGGCGACCTGCTCGCGCGTCATCCAGCCCTCTTCGACGAGGATGTCGAGGAACTGCCGGCGGTCGTCGCCGTCCGGGGCAGTGGCGAGCTGGATGCTCAGGGCTTCTTCCGCGTGCGCACGGTTGACGTAGCCCTTGGCCACGGCCATCTCGATGAAAAGCGTGTTTGTCGAGTCGCCCATCACATCACCACGCGCATGAAAACGGCGCAGAATCCACTGGTAGAATTATAGGCACGTCTCGCGGCGGGTTCAACGAACGTTGGCGGAGATCTCGGCCGGCCCGCCCGAGGGGCGGTTTATGGGCGGAAAAATGCGGGAAAATGTGCCCGGCACCCTCTTGTGCAACGGGTCGAGCGCGGTTAGGATAGGGGAAAGCTGCGTGCGAGAATGATCGCGCGAGCCCCAGGGATTATTGAGAAGAGCGAGGGCCAACCGCGGTGAGACGACGTGCCAGCGCTCCTTCGGCGTTCCAGTGGCGGGACCTGGGCCGCTTCAGCGCGCCGCCGGCCGCGCCGCCGACCACTTTCCCCGCCCCGAAGATCCGGCTCACACGCATCGGCCGTCGGCTTCGCGAGCGCAGCGCGGCCATCTCGTGGAAGACCGTCCGGACGCGGGCGACAAGCTTCCGGCGCAGCCGACAGGACTGACGGCCGGCCGCGCGTTCGGGCATCGTTATTTCAAGACAAACGGGTTTGCCGCGTCCGGTCTTTCCGATTCGATCCTCCCCTGTCCGGCCGCGCCGACCTGACCTCCGGGATGCGGGGAGCCATATGCTGTCTGCGTGCGACCATTCATTCACGGCGGGCGACCGATGACATTCGAGTCCGCGCTCTGCATTGCGATGGCCGTGTTGCCGTCGGTCTATCTCGTCCGGCGCTTCTATCGCTGGGACGCCAGGAAGCCCGAGCCCAAGGGGCTGATCCTGTGGGTGTTCTTCTGGGGCTTCGTCTTTGTCATTCCCGCGGCGCTCCTCGAAGTCGGCATCAGTTGGGTGGGCGGCTCGCTCGGCGGCAGCCGCATCGCGCACTGGCTGTTCCGCGCCTTCATTGTCGCCGGCCTGTGCGAGGAGTACATGAAGCTGCGGGTCGTCATGTGGTTCGCGTACAAGAAGAACGCGTTCGACGAGGTGATGGACGGGGTCGTCTACGCGGCGACGGCCGGCCTGGGGTTCGCGTGCCTCGAGAACATTTTGTACGTGATGGCCGGTGGGATGGAGGTGGCGCTGATCCGCGCGTTCACCGCCGTGCCGATGCACGCGTTCATGTCGGGGCTGATGGGCTATTTCGTCGGGCGGGCGCGGTTCGCCCGCTCCGGCGCGCGCGAGCGGCGCCTCATCCGGACCGGGCTGCTCGCGGCCGTCGTTGTGCACGGGACATACGACTTTCTGCTGTTCGCGCATCCCGCGCTGGGTTGGCTCTCGTTCTTGGCGTTTCCGCTCGTGCTGGGGACGCTGCTGGCGCTGTGCCTCTGCGTGCGGAAGGCCAAGGCGGCGGACCGCGCCGCGGGGCGGTCGTGAGGCCCCCATCGTCGCCGGTCATGTCCGGCCGCCGGTCGCAAGCGGCGCGGGGTTGCAGTATCGCCGGCGCGCGCATATGATATCGCAACAGATACAGTATCTCCGGAGAGGGGCTGACGGTCATGCAACGCTCGTTGCGGGAGTGATCTTCCTAGAGATCAGGCATTCCCGTCCGATAGACTGCGGTCTGCAACGTCGGCCGAAATCGCCCCTCTCCAGCCATTCGACGTGGGGGAAGAGTCATGCCAAAGGTCATCGTTGAGGAGACATACAGAGGCGCTTTGTACGAGGACGGGAAGTTCGTGCGAATCTTGGGGCCTGGGCGCCATCGGTTCCGGGGGTGGCCGTTCTCTCGGAAGAGCCGCCGGTTCGTCTTTGTCGACATTCGCAACCGTTCTCTGACGATCAAGGGGCAGGAGATTCTGACCGCGGACAAAGTCGCGATTCGCACCAGCATTCTTGTCAACTTCCGAGTGGTCGGCATCGAAGCGGCGCTTCACAGCGTCGCATCGTACGAAGATCGTGTCTACGAGGATGTCCAACTCAGCACGCGTCGCATTCTCGCGGTCAAGACACTCGACGAGATTCTGAAGGACCGTAACGAGATCTCGGACGGGGTCCGGAACGACGTTCGGGAGGCCGCTGCGTCATATGGCGTGGAGATCTCGCGGGCTGACGTCAAAGACCTCATCTTCCCGGGAAACCTCCGCGAGATCATGAACCGGGTGTTGGAGACCGAACGCCAGAGCGAGGCCATGTTGATTCAGGCCAGGAAGGAAGCCGAGGCGACGATGCTGCGGGCGAAGGGAGAGTACGAGGCGCTGGAAACCCGGCTGGCGTCTGATCGGGCCCTGGCAGAGCAACTTGAGCGGTCACCGGCGCTCCTGCGCCTGAAAGAGCTCGAGGCACTTCGAGAGATCGCGGAGTCGGGCGGAAACTCGTTCTACATCGGCCTCGGCGATGGGTTCTCGCATCTCCTTGCGCGGCAGGATTCGTCTCCGGCGGACTGACGGTCCCCGTCGCGCCTACGGCCGGTTGTTGCTGACGAGGAAGCTGAGTTGTTCGAGGTTGGCGGTGATGTCGACCTGGTTGAGGTGAATGTCGCTGGGGGGGGGGATCCTCGCGGCCGCGAAGTTCAGGCGCCCTCGCCGCCGGCCTTGGCGAGCCGCTCGTCAGGTGTCGATGTTTCCGCCGAGCTTCGTCCAGACACGGGACGCCCAATCGGACCCACGGATCCTGGCTCTCAGGAACTGCCCGAAATCCTTGAACTCCGCGCGGCGGCTCTGGAACTCGTCGGTCAGCCCCCTCTGGGCGCGGCGCTTCATGTCCACGCAGTCAAATGTCTTCGTCTTCATCTCCCATCTCCTTCGGACAGCGGATGTCGATCGCCCGGTACCCCCTCAGCGCGTTAACTCCGTTGAACATGCGAATCCGGTCGAAGCGGACGAGGTGCTTGAAGTTCCAACTGACGATAATGTCGGCCCCGCCCAACGTGGCCGCCGCGACGTGCCGAGCATCCATCCTCGCGGCTTCGCCCAGGGCCCCGCCGTCAATGTATGCCTGTGCGAGAGCTTCGGTCTCGTCTGTGATGTCGAGGGTTTCAACCCCATCTTCCGGCAGGACCTCCAGAACGCATCGGACGCGGTCCGGGGCCGGCTCCAGTTCCTCGATGGTGAGAGGGGAGAGCAGGACGACAAACGCGCCCCGCCCGACCCGGTCCAGGAAACGTCGTGTGGTTTCCGCGTACTCGTCGTCGCAGATGCCGCCGAATACCGACCTGTCGATGTAGATTCGAGGTCTTGTCATTGTCTTATCTCTTGCATGCTAGCAGCGCGGCGCTCAGAAATCAAGAAGCGCTCCCCCGCCTACGGCCGGTTGTTGCTGACGAGGAAACTGAGCTGTTCGAGGTTGGCGGTGATGTCGACCTGGTTGAGGTAGACGTCGTCCGGGAGTTCGATGGCGGCGGTGGCGAAGTTGAGAATCCCCTCGATGCCCGCCTTGGTCAGGAGGTCGGCGGCCTCCTGCGCGGCGTCGTCGGGCACGGTCAGAATGGCAAGCCGGACGGACTCGCCGGTCACGACCCGTTTCAGCTCGTCGACGTGGTGTACCGGGGCCCCGCCGACGGTCTTGCCGACCTTTTTCGGATCGATGTCGAACGCAGCGACGATGCGGAACCCGCGCCCGGCGAACGCCTTGTAGCGCAGGAGCGCGTGGCCCAACGGGCCGGCGCCCATCACGATGACGTTCCATTCCGCCTGCGTGCCGAGAATCGTGCGAAGCTGTTCGATGAGATCGTCGACGTCATAGCCGACGCCCCGGCGGCCGAACTGGCCGAACAGGGCGAGGTCGCGGCGGACCTGCGCGGGCCCGACTTTCAGGTACTCGGCTAACTGCTTGCTGGATACGGACTTGACGTTGCCGACGGCCAGGTGCTCGAGCTGCCGCAGATAGGCGCTCAGCCGCCGGACCGACGAGTCCGGCACGCTCTGATCGAGGAACTCCACGCGTCTCCCTCCGCCGACTCCCAGCCCCCGCAGGCCGAAATCTACGAAATCATCACGGGTTTCTCTTGATTTGTTCCGTCCTATCGAATAGTATGGCGTTAAGACATTGTGAATTATATCACATGTCCGCCGCCGATGCACGTTGTTCTTTAACACCCGTGACCTTCCTCGTGTTCTTCCCACACGTTTTCCACCGTCATACACTTTGAGTCGGCGCCGCATTGACGGCGCCCGGCGTGCAGCTTTGGCACGAGCAGTGATTGGGGTACCAGCATGAGCACACCACAGGCAGAGGCCGTCCGGCAGATCTGTTGCGACTGCGGCAACGACCGCTCGCGGATGATGGACATCGTGCGCGCCGTCCAGGAGCAGTTCGGATGCGTGTCCGGCGAGACGATGGACCTGATCGCGGAAGCGGTTTCCGCCCATCGCGTCGAGGTCGAGAGCGTCGTGTCGTTCTATGCGTTCTTGTCCACACGCCCGAAGGGCAAGGTCGTCATTCGGCTGTGCGACGATGTCATCGACGAGATGAAGGGCAGCCGGCGCGTCGCCGCCGCGTTCAAGAAGGAGCTGGGCATCGGCTTCGGCGAGACGACGCCGGACGGGAAGTTCACGCTCGAACAGACGCCCTGTATCGGGATGTGCGACCAGGCGCCGGCGGCCCTCATCAACGACACGGTCGTGACGTGGCTGTCGAGCGACATGGCCCGGTGGATGATCGAGGAACTCCGGGAGCACATGGACCCGGCGAAGCTCGTCCACAAGTATGGCAACGGGAACAACGCGCACGACCTGGTGCGGTCGGTCGTCGACAACAACCTGCGGCAGCCGGGCGAGGTGATCTTCGGCGCCCACCAGGCCGAGGAGGGCCTGACGAAGGCGCTTTCGATGACGCCGGCCGAGGTGATCCGCGAGGTCAAGACCGCGCGGCTGCGCGGCCGCGGCGGGGCCGGGTTCCCGACCGGGATGAAGTGGGATTTCACGCGGCAGGCGGCGGGCGACCGCAAGGCCGTGATCTGCAACGCCGACGAGGGGGAGCCGGGCACGTTCAAAGACCGCGTCATCATGACGGAGCGGGCCGACCTGCTGTTCGAGGGGATGACGATCGCGGGCTATGCGATCGGCTCGGACACCGGTATCCTCTATCTGCGGGCCGAATACGCGTATCTGCGGGCATTCCTTGAAGACGTGCTGGCCATGCGGCGGAACGCAGGGCTGCTCGGGAAGAACGTGGCCGGCAAGGAGGGATTCGATTTCGACATCCGCATCCAGATGGGAGCGGGCGCGTATATCTGCGGCGAAGAGACGGCCCTCATCAGCTCGTGCGAGGGGCTGCGGGGCGATCCGAAGAACCGCCCGCCGTTCCCCGCGCAGAAGGGCTACCAGGGCTGCCCGACGACCATCAACAACGTCGAGACCTTCTGCTGCGCCACCCGGATCCTCGAGAACGGAGCCGCCTGGTTCTCCCAGTGGGGCTCGCCCGGAAGCCCGGGCACCAAGCTCCTGAGCATCAGCGGCGACTGCGCGAAGCCCGGTGTCTACGAGGTTCCGTTCGGCATCTTGCTTCGAGACATGCTGGGGCTGTGCGGCGCGGAGGACGCGAAGGCGGTGCAGGTCGGCGGCCCGAGCGGCCAACTGATCGGGCCCGAAGGATACGACCGCGCGATCTGCTACGACGACCTCGCGACCGGCGGCTCGATGATCGTGTTCGGCCAGAAGCGCGACATCCTGAAGCCGGTCCGCAAGTTCCTCGAGTTCTTCGTCGAGGAGAGCTGTGGCTACTGCACCCCCTGCCGCGTCGGCAATGCGCTGCTCCTCAAGCGGCTCGACAAGATCATGGCGGGCAAGGGCGAGCCGGAGGACATCGACTATCTGGTCGAGCTGGGCGAGACGATCAAGGCGGCGAGCCGGTGCGGGCTGGGCCAGACGTCGCCGAATCCCGTGCTGTCGTCGATCGAGAACTTCCGCGTCGCCTACGCGGGGCTCTGCGGCGGGCGGGTCGACGGGCAGCGGCGGACCTTTGACATCCAGGCGGCCCTGGCCGACGCGAAGGCGATCGCCGGGCGCGAATCC
>CAYLQD010000028.1:0-31039 GCA_964385685.1 uncultured Planctomycetota bacterium
AGGGCCGCCCGGCCGGCGCCCATCGCCTTCGCGGCGGCGACGGTCGCGGCGATCGCCCCGGCTCCGCACGCGTTCGAGTTGGCGGCCGCCTCGGCGACGACGGCTTCCGCGTCGAGCCCGAGGGCGAGGTCGATGATGCGGCGGTCGTTCTCGCGCATCTTGTCGCGCGCCGCCGCGCCGACTCCCCACGGCGCGAACCCGTAATTCCGCCCGTAGTGCGTCAGGTCGGTCGAACCGAGCACGGCGACCGGCTTGTCGGCCTCGGCGAGCGCCGCGCCCACGGCCGCGCCCGCCGCGGCGGCGCTCGACATCGGCGGCATGGCGATCGGCACGATCCGAGCGCCGGGATGCAGGATCTCGATCATCGGCACCTGTACCTCGATCGAGTGTTCCTGCGCGTGCGAGTCGGCGTCGCTCCGCAGATGCCCTGGGCATTTCTCGAGCAGGAAGGCGGCCAGTTCTTCATCGACGGGGACCTCGCCGAGCGGCGTCTCCCACGACCCGCTCGGGTAGACGGCGCCGTCGGCCACGCCCCACGAGTGGACGGCGCCGAAGATGACGAAGGTCTGGGGGGATGTCTTCTGGAGCGACTTGACGACCTTGGCGGCGACGGCTCCGGAGTAAGCCCAGCCCGCGTGCGGCACGAGGCCGGCGACGGGCTCGGCCGGATCGGACGGCGGCTCGAACCCGGCCAGGAACGTCTCGATCTGCGCCGCGCTGTCGCCGGGATAGAACTGACGGGCGACGGGTCTTCGCAGCATTGTTTCTCCTCCCGAGCGCTCCCCTTCCTGCCCCTAATCCTGATCAATGCCCGAACGGAACACGGCGATTACGATCAGGATTACGATTACGAAACGGCCATGCTCAGATGTCTCTCAGCGCCATGTTGGCGGGCGACTGCTTCATCGAATCGTCGAACGCCTCCAGCGACGCGGCGATCTTCTCGAGCTGCTCGGACCGGACGATCGGCACGTCGTCGGTCCCCTGCCGGTCGAGCGCGTCGATGACGAACGCGATCGTGATCTCGTCGATGGCCCGCGCGGGCTGATAGCCGATCTCGCGGGCGTCGCCCATCCGGGCCTCCGACAACACGCCGCCGCTGACGAGCCGCTCCAGAATCTCGTTGATGAGCCGGATGGGGATGCCGAACTCGTGCGTCAGTTCCATCGCCGTCTTCGGCGTCCCGCCCTCGGCGAAATTGTGGATCAGGTACTGCGCCACGCGGAGCGTGACCAGCCGCTTGAAGCGATTGCTCGCCCGGGCGCAGTCCGGCTCGAATTCATAGGTCTCGACGTTCTGATGCGCGAACGACAGTTCGGCGCCGAACAGGACGACAAGCCAGCTCAACTGCAGCCATATGAGGAACAGCGGCAGTGCAGCGAAGCTGCCGTAGACGGCATTGTATTTCGCCATGCCGACCTGGAATCCCACATAGGCCCAGTTGAGAATCTGGAAGATAGTGCCGGCCATCACGCCGGCGAACAGAGCGGACCGGAATCGAACCTTCGTGTTCGGCATGATGAGATAGACGAACGTGAACAGGACCCACAGGAGGCAGAACGGGAGCACGCTCAGCCCCCCGACGATCACCTGCCGCACCATGCCCGTGATGTCGAATCGGTCGAGGAGTCTCGTGATGAACCCGCTCATGGCCACGGTTGCGCTCTGTGCGATGACCAACAGAACAACTGACATCAGAAGCATCGATACGTAATCGGAAAACTTGCGCACCAACGATCGGTGCTTGACAACGCCCCAGATGTGATTAAACGCTTTTTCGATATTGCCAAGCGCCTTGATGACGGACCAGAACAACAGGGCGACTCCGACACCGGCGACAACTCCGCCCTTGGCCTTCTTGCTCTCCGCGAGCAACCTGTCGGAGAAGTCCGTGACCCACTGCACGACTTCCTTCTGGTCCTTAAGGGCGTTCTCGAGCTGCGTCTTGAGCGCCTCTTCCATCTCGAATCCCTTGGCAATCCCAAACACCAGCGCCACGACCGGCACGATGGACATGATCGTGTAGAACGTGAGCGCCGAGGCGCGCAGGCTGCAGGCGTCGCTGGCGAACCCGCGGATCGCGAGGATGAAGGTCCGCAGGTACTGGATCAGTGCGAACCGCCACTTGGTGAGGTCGCCAGCCCGGATGCGCCAGATGCCGTGCGTCAGGAACTGGATGAGCTGCTGGATCTTCTCTTTCATCGCAGGGGGCCTCCGCGGACACGATTCGATCGCCCGGTCAGTGGATTCACGCGGCCACGATATTAGATGATAGCTGCCGCTTTTTCAAGCGTGCGGGCCGGCAAAGGGCGGGCGCCGTTTTCCAACCTTCTCGCTTGACATCAGGCCCGCTGCGCCCTACGCTTCTCCGAGCAGAACCGATCGCGGAGCGCAGGGACCCGGCCTGAAAGGAGGACATACGATGAGCAAAGGACTGAAGATTGCTCTGATCCCCGTCATCGCCATCGTCGTGCTGCTTGTCGCGGTGTTGCTGTTCGTCATGTTCGCACTGAGCGGCACCGCCAGCACAGCCGTCGAGACCATCATGCCGAAGATCACGGGCACGCCCGTCAAGCTCGAGGGCTTCACGATCTCGCCGTTCTCGGGCAAGGGCACGATCAAGGGGTTCATCATCGGCAACCCCAAGGGCTACAACACGCCCAGTTCGTTCGAGCTGGGGAAGGTCCGCGTCGACGTCGACCTCGGGTCGCTCTTCACCGACACGATCGTGATCGAGGAGATCTATATCGACGCTCCGAAGATCACCTACGAGGCCGGCATTCCGAGCAACATCGGGCAGATCCAGAAGAACGTCGAGGAATACGCCGGCCCGCCCAAGGAAGGGGAAGAGCCGGAGGAGGAAGAGAAGGAAGAAGAGGCCGGCCCCGGCAAGAAGATCATCATCAGGCACTTCCTGCTCGAGAACGGCCAGATCGCTCTCTCCGCGAGGTTCCTGCAGGGCCACGCAGCGCCGGTTCCGCTGCCGAAGGTCGAGTTGCACGACGTAGGCGGCGGGGAAGACGGCGAGGGCAAGTCCATTGCCGAGGTGTCGAAGGAGATCTTCACCTCCGTCGGCGGTGAAGTGACCAAGCTTGCCACCGAGAAGCTGAACGAGATCAAGAAGCTTGGTGGCAAGGTGATTGAGGGCGGACTGGACGCTGGCAAGGACGCGCTCGAGGGCGGCAAGGACGCCGGCAAGAAGGTCCTCGAGGGCGGCAAGGAAGCCGGCAAGGAAGCCGTCGACGCCGTCAAGGGCCTGTTCGGAGGCGGCGACAAGAAGGAGGAATAAGCTCGACTGTGAGCCCCGTGCCCGGTGCCGTGAATTCTCATCTGTCATTCCGCTGATTGCGGGAGACACAAGCTCGACGTCGGGCGGCCTGGCGTTCCTGATGGACTCGTGCCACATCGAGCCCGTTGTCGACATGGCCACGAAGAAGGCGAAGGAGATGGGCGGGAAGCGCCTCTCCGATCTCCAGTCCGAACGCATCAGCGTCTGGATCCCACCGTTCTTCTGGTACAAGTCGGTGGAAGTCTCGGGGAACGTGATCAAGTAGGTCCCCGCTTGCGACGACTCACGCGGCGTGGTTCGGGTGTCGGTTCGGCATCCCGGGCCGCGCCGCTTGACTGTCCCTGCGCCGCGTGGTACATTCTTGGCGTCGGGCCGTTGTGTGACCCGGCACAAACGAGAAACGGCCGTGCTGAGCGGGGCGTTGGCGGCTCCCTGACTCCACTTCGGTGGATGACCTGCAATCCGCCATAGCAGGGCGAATGTCCGCTCGAGGCATCTTGCACGCGACGGTTCTTGGCGAGCACGTGGTGTTGAAAGCTGGGTCCCATGCAACGGGGCGGTGTGAACCTGGTCAGATCTTGACGGAAGCAGCCATAAGCATTTAGTCCCGTGTGCCGTGGGTTCACCTGGTTGGAGCCAACGACTCGTCGAGGCGGCCGCGAGCTGTGTCGAAGGCGGACCGCACGGCCTTTTTCATTATCCCGCGTCCCACGATGGATGTGAGTTCCCGGTGTCCTATCTCGTCCTTGCAAGAAAGTACCGCCCGGGCACCTTCGATGAGGTGATCGGCCAGGAGAGCGCCGCGGCGACGCTCAAGAACGCGATCGCCTCGGGCCGCGTCGCACACGCCTATCTCTTCACGGGCCCGCGCGGCGTCGGCAAGACCTCGATGGCCCGCATCCTCGCGAAGGCCCTCAACTGCGAGAAGGGCCCGACACCGAGCCCCTGCAACAAGTGCAAGATCTGCAAGAGCGTCGACACGGGCGAAGACGTCGACGTCATCGAGATCGACGGCGCCTCGAACCGCGGGATCGACGAGATCCGCTCGCTCCGCGAAAACGTCCGCTACGCACCCGCGCGCTCGAAGCACAAGGTCTACGTCATCGACGAAGTCCACATGCTGACCAAGGACGCGTTCAACGCGCTCCTCAAGACGCTCGAAGAGCCGCCGCCGCACGTCAAGTTCATCTTCGCGACGACCGAGCCGCACAAGCTGCTCGACACGATCCGCTCGCGGTGCCAGCGGTTCGACTTCCGACGGATCCCCGCCACCCTCATCGCCGACCATCTCGCGGCGATCTGCAAGAAAGAGAAGATCACGGTGGCCGACGGCGTGCTCGATGCGATCGCGCGCTGCGCCCACGGCGGGATGCGCGATGCCGAGTCGCTCCTCGACCAGCTTGCCGCGCTCGCGACCGACAAGGTCACGGTCGAGGACATCGAGGAACTCACCGGAGCCGTCTCGCAGCAGACGCTCTTCGACATCCTGTGCGCAGTCGCCGGCCACGACGCGCGGACGGCCGTCGAGACCGTCGACGCCGCGCTCGCGAAGGGCGCCGCCTACGACGAACTCATCCAGCAGCTCATCGAAGGGTTCCGCGAGCTGCTGCTCGCGCGGGTCGCCGGAGCCGACAGCCCGCTCATCGACCGCAACGACCCCGACCGCAAGATCATCGAGGAACTCGCGCCGAAGTTCACGACCGACGCGCTGATGTTCCTCGTCCAGATGTTCGCCGAGACGAAACAGAAGGCGCGGATCAGCAGCCAGAGCCGGGTCGTTCTCGAGCTCGCCCTCATCAAGGCGGCCGAGGTGCACGAGCTGCGGCCGCTCGACGAGATTCTCGCCCGCCTCCGCGCGCTCGAACTGGGCGGCCGGAGCGGCGGGCGCGGGCCCGCGCCGTCGCCTCGGGCTGCCGGCCGTGTCGCCGAATCCCCCGCGCCGCCCCTGAAGGCCGCGCCGGGCGCGCCCCCGACGGGCGACCTCTGGGCCGACGCCGTCACCCTCGTCGAAAGCGAGCACCACGGCCTCGCCGCGTTCCTCGACGGCGGCGTGTTCCACGCGGCCGACGAACCGGTCGTGGCCGGCAAGGCATCCTATGTCATCGAACTCGATCCCATCGCCGCGACCCAACTCGAGAAGAGCAAGGATGTGATCGAGCGAGCCCTGTCGAAGGTCAGCGGACGGGCGTGTGTGATCGAACTCCGAACCGGCTCCCAGCAGGCGCGCGGCCGAACGCCGGCCGCGGGAGAGCCGAAGGGCGCCCACGTCAAGAAGGCGATGGGCCTGTTGAACGCCCGGGTCGTCGCGACGCACGGAACGCCCGGCGCGGCCGCCGAGACCGCCGGACCGGAGGACGAAGCATGAAGAACCCGCAGATGGGCGACCTGATGAAGCAGGCGCAGCAGTTCCAGAAGAGGATGGCCGACGTGCAGGAAGACCTCCGCACGCGGGTCGTCGAAGGGGCCGCGGGCGGTGGCATGGTCAAGGCCCAGGTCAACGGCAAGCTCGAGCTGGTCGCGCTCAAGATCGATCCCGAGGTCGTCGATCCCGATGAGGCCGACATGCTCGAGGACCTGATTCTGGCCGCGGTGTCGCAGGCCACGAAGAAGGCCCAGGAACTCGCCCAGCAGGAAATGGCCAAGGTGACGGGCGGGCTGCCGATCCCCGGGCTGTTCTAAGGACGCAACCCTTATGGCGAAGCCCCCAGACAGCATCGAGCGCCTCACGGCCGAGCTCGTCAGGATGCCCGGCATCGGCAAGCGGACGGCCGAGCGGCTCGCATACCACGTCCAGTCGCTCAGCCCCGAAGACGCCGAGGAGTTGGCCGAGGCGATCCGCGGCGTCAAGGCCAGCGCGCTCACGTGCTCGCGTTGCTTCAACGTGTGCGAGAGCGACCCGTGCACGATTTGCGCCGACCGCTCGCGCGACGGCTCGACGATCTGCGTCGTCGAGCGCGTGCGCGACCTCGCCGCGATCGAGGCGGCCGGCGCCTACCGCGGGCTCTACCACGTGCTCGGCGGCCGCATCGCGCCGCTCGATGGCGTCTACCCCGAAAACCTGACGATCCGCCAGCTCGTCCGGCGCGCCCGGAAGGAAACGGTCCAGGAAATCATTCTTGCGACCAACCCCGACACCGAGGGCGACGCGACCGCGAACTTCGTTATGGAGCAGCTCAAGCCGGCCGGCGTCGCCGTTTCGGTCCTCGCCCGTGGGATGCCCGCCGGCGGCCAGCTCGAGCATGCCGCCAAAGGCACCCTCGCCGGAGCGTTAAGGGCTAGACAACGCATCGGCAACTAACTATAACGGTCGTTAGGCCGATACTGATTTTGGTCTTTCTGTGATGTCCGCCGGACCTGCGCCGCAAGAGGATTGATTGCCGATGCCGATGCGGATGGACTTATCGCTGTATCAGAAGTTGCAGATGAAGATGCGGCTCGCGCCGCAGGTCATCCAGTCCATCGAAATCCTCCAACTCCCCACGCTCGAACTGCAGCAGCGCGTCAACCAGGAGATGCTCGAGAATCCCGTGCTCGAACAGCTCGACGACTCGCCCGAAGATCTCGACGAACTGGACGAAACGCAGGACGAGCGGACGAACGACGAGACGGACTTCGACAAGATGGAGGAGCTGGAGCGGGGCCTGTCCGATTATTCATCCCAGGCGCCCGCCCGCCCGCGAGACACCGACCGCGACCCGAAGCTCGAGGCGATGCAAAACACCGCCGCCCGGTCGATGTCGCTCCAGGAGTATCTCGCCGGCCAGCTCACCCTGCTCGACCTCGACGCCCGCACCCGCCGCATCGCCGAGAACATCGTCTACAACCTCGACGACAGCGGCTATCTCCAATACACACTCGAAGAGATCGTCGAGTCGATGCCCGTGGGCACGACGGTCGCCGAGGCCGAGCGCGTCCTGTGCGTCGTGCAGTCGCTCGACCCGGCGGGCATCGGCGCCCGCGACCTCACCGAATGCCTCCTCCTGCAGCTCGGCGCGAATGGCGGCAACCACGACCTCGAACGCGTCCTCGTTGAAGATCATCTCGACGACCTCCGGCTGAACCGCATGCCGAAGATCGTGAAGCAGACGGGGCGGACGATCGAGGAGATCCGCGAATCGGCCGAGATGGTCTGCCACCTCAACCCCAAGCCGGGCGCGGTGTTCACCAGCGAGCAACCGCAGTACGTTCTGCCCGATGTCCGCATCGAGGAGGAGAACGGCGGGTACCTGGTCACCATGTGCGACGACTATGTCCCCCGCCTCCGGGTCAGCAACCACTACCTTCGCATCCTCCGCTCGCCCGATAGCTCGCGCGAGGAGAAGGAGTACATCAAGCAGAAGCTCCAGTCGGCGAAGTGGATCATCGACGCGATCCAGCAGCGCCGCAGCACCCTCCACCGGATCGTCGAGGAGATCGTCAAGCACCAGAGGGAGTTCCTCGATAAGGGCGTCCAGTTCCTCAGGCCGCTCCGCATGGGCGTCGTCGCCGAAGCCGCCGGCGTGCATCTGTCGACCGTCAGCCGCGCCATCGCCGACAAGTACGTCCAGACCCCCCGCGGCCTGTTCGCGATCCGATTCTTCTTCGCCGGCCGCGCCGAGGCCGCCGATGAGGGGTCCGACGCCTCCCGCGTCAGCGTCCAGGCCATCGTGCGCGACCTCGTCGACAATGAGGACAAGCAGAGCCCCCTGAGCGACGTCGACATCGTCAACGCGCTCAAGGAGAAGGGCGTCGACATCTCGCGCCGCACGGTCACCAAGTACCGCCGCCTGATGAACGTCCCGCCGTCCCGCCAACGCGTTCGTTACTAGGTCCCGTCTGAAAGGTCCAGATCGTGCCCGCCCGCTCTGTGAGCGGGCGGAAGGCACCACAAGGTCTCAGACAGAGCCTCGGACAGGGTGCCGCCGAACGAAGGGCGTCGCCGTCAGGCGTGCGCCCAGAGTTCGGCTCGCGACGGCGAGAGCCGTCGCCCTTATCGCTTGACTCCCAAAGCCGCGTGGTGAACAATTGATGTCCGACTTACGTTCATAGCAGGGCGGGACGTTCATGAACTTGAGACGGGGCTCCGTGTGAATCGTATCTCGCGAACAAGTATCGCTCTGGTACTGGCGTCAGCCCTGGCTGCTTCGGCGGCGCAGGCGGCGGAAGACGCCATCCTATACAAGCCTGGGCGGTGGGTGGCCATCCCGGCCGACGCCGCCGGCGAGGTGACCGGGCCCGGTACGGCCACGTCCGTCGAGGACCTGCGCGCCGAGACGCAATACGTCCTGCCCGTCTCCGATCCGTGGGTCGCCTCGTTCGATGGTGCTCGGCTGGCGATGACGGCTCTGCCGGCCGGCGCCTGGCTCGTCGCCGAGCTGGGCCGGGGCGAGGGCGTGGCGCGTGACGGCATCCTCCGGGCGCTGCCCGCGGGCTCGGCGCTCACGCGCCTTGAAGGTCTTCGCAACGGCGTGCCGGAGGTCGTCGACCTGATCGTCGCCCACGGCTTCGCCGAGGGCGCCCTCCAGCCGCGCGAGCGGGCGGAGGTCGAGGCCTTCGTGCGGCGCGGCGGCTCGATCCTGCTCATCTTCGCTTCGCGCCGCATCCCGGCCGCGTCGGAGAGGATCTGGCGTGAGTTGTTCGGCGTCGGCGATGCGCGCGAGAAGGAAGTCGGGGGGCTCCCCCGCGGCCTGCTCGTCTCCGCCGGCTTCACCGTGCACTACGACATTCCGGAGCCGTCCGAGGGGCCGTCGTTTGTGTGGCGCCGGTCGGGGCGCGGGATCGTGATCGCGGTCGCGCTGCCCCCCGGTGGCGAGGGCCTCGGCAAGGTGGCTCAGGCCGAGGGGCTGTTCCGCCGCGTCGCGAAGCGCGTGCGCGACCATTGCCGGCCCGTTCGGCTCGGGCCCGTCGAGCCCGACGTGCCGCGGCTCTTCGGGCCGCCCGAATGGTCGGGCCCGGCGCGGCGGCGCCTCGCATGGGTCGCGTTCGCCTACGCCGCGGGCGCCATCGGGCTCCTGGTGAGCGCCGGCGCCGCGCTGTCGCGGCGCCGCCTGGCGTGGATCGGCGGGGCCGCGCTGCTCGCCGCGGCCGGAGCCGGGTTTGTTCTGATCGCCACGGCCGGTCCGTCCGGGCTGGCGCTCGACACGGCGTCCGTCGTCGTCATCGAGCGCGGCGTCCCGGCGGTTCGGATCGATCTCGCACGCGTCGCCCGTCTTGGGCCGGGCGAGCCGCCGGAACTCGACTCCGCCGACCGCATGCCGCCGAAGCTCGTCGTGGGCAGCCGCGCCGACACGAACGCCAGGACATGGGTCCGGTATCGGTTCCGGCCGCACCGCGCCACGGTGCAGCCGCTGCTCGGTGCGAAGCAGTATGCCTGCCTCGCGTGGGTCGGGCCCGCGGGCCGTTCGCCCGGGGGCGCGGCCGCGCCGGCTCCGGAGAACGCCGACGCGCTGATCGCCTTCTTCGAACGGCGGTGGGCGAGCGCGGGGGCCGAATACGACTACGAGTGGGCTCGCGCGGCCGGCCCGCCGCGCCCGTTCGCGGCCTCGGCGAAAGAGCATTTCGTGCAGGTCCGTCGCGGTCCGGTGCTGATCGCCCGGCGCAAGACGAGAGCGGCGGAGCCGAGCGACGAGCGCCCGTCCGAAGAGCCCGGCGCGCGCGGCCAATAGTGTTGGCCCCTTGCGCGCTCGCACCGCCCCACCTATGATTCGGTTGTGGGATCAGGGTCGAGGTCCGCGATGCGATTCGTGAACGCAATACTCGCTCTTCTGGTGCTCGGCGGCGCCGCCACGGCGGCGGAGATCGCGCCGCACGATCTCCCGGGCCGCTGCACCGTCGCCATCACGGCGAAGAGCGGCGGACACCCGTTCTACGGCACCGGCTCGATCATCTCCCCGTTCGGATACGTGCTCACCTCGACGACCGTCGTGCCGCCGAAGTCGGACGTCATCAACGTCGTCTCGCCCGGCCGGTTCCAACTGAAGGGCGAGCTGCTCCTCGCCGACGAGAAGACCGAACTCGCCCTCGTCCGCATCCTCTCGCCCGAGCCGAGAACGTTCCCTGCCTTCGCCGTCCGCGACTCCGCGACGACCGTGCTCGGCGAGGTCGTGATGACCGTGAGCAACTCCTTTCAGCTTGCCCGAAGCGACGGCGAGCTGAGCGTGAGCGTCGGCCTTCTGAGCGGGCGGTACAAGGTGCCGCGCAAGCTCGCGCGGCAGCCCGTGTATCTCGGCGAGGTCATCGAGACGACCGCGGCGACCAACCCCGGCTCCGACGGCGGCCCGCTCCTCGACGGCAGCGGCCAACTGATCGGCGTGCTCAGTCTGAACGTATCCGACGCGCGCTGGCTCGGCGTTGCCGTCCCGGTCGAGATCATGCTGCCGCGCGTGCGGCAGGCGATCGACGCCGACCTCGCGAAGCGGAAGGTCCGGGGCCGCCGCAAGGCCCTGCGGATCGTTCGCAAGCCGGGGCGGCCGCTCTATCCGAAGTGGGAGGCCCGGGCCGCGCGGTTCCGCGAGGTCGCGAAGCAGGTCGCGCCGTCGGTCGTCGCCATCAAGGTGGACCGGGCGAAGGACGATCCGCAGTTCACCAAGCGGGTGCGGATCGGCCGCACGGGCCACGCGGTGCTGCTGGGCGAGTTGCTCAAGCGCCCGAAGAACGCGACCGCGACGGGCGTGGTCGTCGGGCCGGACGGCTGGATCGCGACGAGCTATTTCAACATCGCCGGCGAGCTGCGCTCGCTGTCGGTCGTGCTGGCCGACGGCCGCGAGTTCAAGTCCAAACTCGTGGGGTGGGATCAGGAGCTCGATCTCGCGCTCCTCAAAGTCGACGCGGCCGACCTGCCGGCCATTTCGTTCGAGCCGGCGGCGCGGATCGGCACGTATGTCTGCGCCCTCGGCCGCAGCCCGGCCCCGGGCAGCTTGACGCTGACGCCCGGCGTGGTGAGCGCCGTGGGTCGGCGCGACGCCTCGCTGCTCCAGTTCGACGCGCGGGCGAACGTCGGCAACACGGGCGGGCCGTTGATCGGGCTCGACGGCGGGTGCCTCGGCATCGTGGGCGGGGTGACGCCGAACTCGCCGCACGGCCAAAACTCGGGCATCGCGTTCGCCGCGTGGTCGGCCGCGCTGCCGAAGGCGATCGAGGAATTGCGCAAGGGAGCGAAGATCCGGCGCCGCCCGCGGGCCGCGCTCGGGATCGTGGCCGCGCCCGGGGCCGTCGACCTGCGCGGCGTGCTCGTCGCGCGCGTCCTGCGGAACTCCGCCGCGGCGAAGGCCGGCATGAAGCGAAACGATTCCATCCTCAAGATCGACGGGGTCGAGCTGGAGGGATACGCGCAGCTTGTGAACATCATCCGTGAGAAGAAACCCGGGGACAAGATCCAACTGACGCTCCGGCGGCGAAGCCGGCAACTGGACCTGGAAATCACGTTGGGAGCGCGGCGTTAGATGCGGCCAAACACGAGACAGCGCCTGGCGACCATCCTGATCCTGGCGGCGGCCTGCCTGCCGGCGTGCCGGGGTCCGGGCGTGCGCGACGACTTCGATCGCGAGCCGGAGGACCTGACCGACCTGATCCAGCGCGTGCTGCCGGCCTACGTCTTCGTCGGCGGGGGGTCCGGGGCGATCATCTCGTCCGACGGGTATGTCATCACGAATGCGCACGTTGCCGGGCAGAGCAAACGCTGGCGGCTCCGGCGGGCGGACGGGACGTATCACTCGGCCAGTCTCGTCGGGACCTCGCCCGGCACCGACCTGTGCCTGCTCAAGATCGACGCCGCCGACGGGCTGCCCCATCTGCCGCTGGGCGACTCCGACGGGCTGCGCATCGGCGACGTCGTGATCGCGATCGGCAATCCGTTCGCGCTCGGCAACATCGACGGCAAGCCGACGGTCACGCTCGGCGTCGTGAGCGCGCTCCACGTCGACCGGCCCTATGCCTACGACGCGATCCAGACCGACACGCCGATCAACCCGGGCAACTCGGGCGGGCCGCTCATCGACACCGAGGGGACGCTCGTCGGGGTGAACGCGCAGATCATGACCCGGTTCGGGCTGCGCCAGAACACGGGCGCCGGCTATTCCATCTCGTCGAACCAGGTCCAGCGGTTCCTGCCGTCGCTCAAGACAGCCGACGGCGGGCGAGTCAGCGCGGGGCGCATCGCGGGCCTCGGCCTGAGCGGCAAAGCGGCGGACCCCGCCGTCGTGCGCGCGGTCGAGCCGGGCTCGGAGGCCGAGCGGGCGGGCATCAAGAAGGGCGACACGATCTTCGCGTTCGAGCGGGCGGCCGTGGACACCGTCCGCGATTTCGCCGGCGCGCTCGGCCGCTATCCGATCGGGACGGAAGTCGTGCTGCGCGTTCGCCGGGGGACGGGGGACAAGACGGATGAGCACGCGATCCGGATCCCGATTTCGAAGCCCGGGCGGGCCTACATCGGGATCAGGTTCACCCGCACGTCACCTCGTTCGACAGCCATCGGGCTGATCGATCCCAAGAGCCCGGCGGCCAAGGCAGGGCTGAAGAGGGGGGACGTCGTGCTGGCGATCGCGGGCAAGCGCGTGCGGTCTCGGGCGCTGTACTACCGGGTCGTGTACTCGCTGCAGCCCGGTATGACGGTGCCCGTCGTCGTCCGCCGCGGGCGGGCGAACGTCACGGCGCATCTGCACGTCGCAGAGCGGAAGTGACGCCGGCGAGCCCCGCGGCCCGGTCGCCTGTTCGGGCTTCAGAAGCCGAGTTCCAGAGCGTCGTCGCCGGTGTCCGGTGCGGGCTCGGGCGCATCGGGCGCGGCGGGCTTTGGCGGGGGGTGCTTGCGGACCTTGATGCTCACGGGGGCGGACGCGATCTCTCCCGTCCACGCGTTCACGCCGAAGCGTTTTCCGTACTTGTTCCTGTAGACGATCCGCAGCGTGTGTGCGCCGTTCGCCTTGAAGGCCGACGCGGGAATCTGCTCGGCGAAGGCCATCGTTGCCCCGGGCTTGAGTTCCTCGAACGACTCGGCGCCCATCGCGGGGATCTCGGCCGCGCCGAGCCCCGGCCCGACATGCGGGACGGCCTGGCCGTTGGGGCCCGCGATCGTCACCCGTGCGAGGAACGGGAAGATCAGATAGGTATTGAGCCGGACGCTGCTCGTGCCCGTGTTCCGGAACACAGCGGTCACCTTGACGGTGGCGCCGGGCTCATCCACGAAGTCGTAGGCCTGCCGGTCGGCCCGGCACTCGAGTGCGATGCCGTTGACGGGCTCGCCCTTCCCGGAGACCACCGGCTTGCTCTCGGGCGCCTTCGATCTTCGGGGCGGCGGCAAAGGCTCGCGAATCACCCCCCCGATGATCACCTCGACCGCGGCAATGCGTGCGACAGGCGCGTCGGCCTTTGCCTCTTTCGCGCGCGCGGCCACGTCGACCTTGTCTCCGAAAACGAGCTTGGTCAGCCGGTGTTTCTTCCGCTGTGCGGGGTCGTTGAGCTGGCGGTTCCAGAACTGCGCGACGCGCTCGTTGCGCACGCGATACTCCGGCAGCCCGCCGGGGCCGGACAGGACCCTGTGGAGCAGCGCCGTCATTGCCTTGACGTCCGCCGTCGCGTTCTTCTTCTCGATTTGTGCGAGGCCCGTTCCCAGGGCGCTCAGCAGGGCGGCCTGTTCCTTCTCGGGGATCGGGCCGGCGGGCTTCAGGGCTTTTCGTTCGGCCGCGGCCAGCAGCACGGGCCGGAGCTTGTGCGCGTGGAAGAACGCCGCGCGCAGCTTGTCCTTCCCGTCTAGTTCCTTCTCCGCTCGTGCCTCGAGGGCGAGCAGCTTCTTGACCTGTTCGAGCTGGCCGGCGGGCGCCGAGGCGTGGAGCCGGTGCCCGTCCTTCGCATCCGCGCTGCTCAGGAAGAAGATCGCCTCGTGCCCGGCCTCCCGGTCCTCGGGGGCGGACACCGAGATCACCGCTCCTTTCTTGAGATTCCCGTTCCCCCGGAGGACTGCTTCGATCTCGACAAGGAACGCGGCGGGGCCTCCGGTTTCGGTCGCCCGGACCGCGAGCTTCGTGACCTTGCCCGCGACGATGAAGCGGGACATCGCGATGCTCTCTTCAAGCGGGCGGGCGGCCGCGTCCTCGGCCGTCGCCGCGCCGCAGGACGCAAGCCACACGACCACCGCCATCGACATGCGCCGCATCGTCGCTCCTCTCGTACAGACGCCCCAGAGCGCCATTATAGCCGCGCACCATCCCCGCGGCCACATACCTTTAGACGCTCGCCGTGCCGGTCTTGTTCCGATTATTCTGCAAACTTTGCGGCCCGGGTTTCGTCTATACTTATGGACATTGCCGCTTGCGGGCGCCGTGCGCCCGCCGGCCGTCGCCGCAGCCGCCTGTCGGGGTCACATTTCGTTACCGGTCGCCCGGCACAACTGATTTGAAGGGATGTCCGTAATCGGTTAGAATCAAGACTGTAGTCCCGCGTTACGCGGCACTTCGGGGGACCGTCGTGAGACGAGCCAACTTCTGCCTGGCAGCGCTGATCGCGATCTGGCCGGCATTGTGCGGCCCGGCCGCCGCTGCGTCCAATGCGCGTTCGGCCGAGGCTGTCCTCGACGTCATGCCCGACACGGGCGATCGGCTCGAACTGGTCGACGAGCTGCTGAAGGCGAAGAAATGGGCGCGGGCGCTGGAGAAGCTCGCCCAGATCGCCGAAGAGGCCGAGGGAACGGTCTGGTCGACCGACGGGACGATCTACATCCCGCTCGAAGCCCATATCCGGAACCGGATGATCGCGATGCCGGCCGAGGGGCTGGCCTTCTACCGGCTTCGATACGATCCCGAGGCCGAGGCGATGCTCCGGGAGGGCGTCGCGAAGCAGTCGGTCGCGATTCTCGATGCGGTCGGGGCCGCGTACCCGGCTTCGAGCTTCGCCGGGCCCGCCCTCGATGCCGCCGCGAGCGTGCTGATCGACCGGGGGAACTTCGACGCCGCATCGGACCGGCTGCTCCGCCTGCTCGACCGGCCTCGCGCGGCGGGCGCGCCCGCCTCCGAAACGCGCCTTCGGGCCGCGGCCCTCGCCAAGCTGGCCTTCTGCCGCGCCGGCCTGGGCGACCAGGCCGGGGCGCGTCAAGCGCTCGACCGGCTCCGGAAACTGGGCGACGCCGGTCGCATCTCGGCGGGAGGCGGGACGATCGGCCTCGACGCCCTGGTCGCGGCCGCGCTCGAGCGGGCGCCGGCGCCCGACATCCCGCCGCGCGTCGAGGCGTGGTCGATGCCCGGCGGCTCGCTCGCCCACGCGCGACCGATGGCGGCCCCGCGCTTCAACCTCTCGAAACGATGGGAACATCGGATCCGCGCGGTGCCGAGCAGCGCCGGCCCGGCCGCCGTCCGTCGGCTGCCCCGCGGGGGACGGGCGGTCGTGTTCAACCAGCGCGGCCAACGGCAGGCGCCGGCCGCCTCGCCGCTCCCCGCGATGGACGCGGCCGGTGTCATGTACGTCAACACCGGCGAGCGGGTTATCGCCTTCGAACACATCACCGGGCGCGTCCGATGGACGTCGAAGCCGCCGCGTGCGCCTGCGCCGGCGCCGGCGGGCCCCCGGGTGATCGGCGGGTGGGCGTACCAGGGCCGATTCATGGCGCTCTTGTGGCCCGCGTGGCCGGGCGGATCGAGCGTCTCCCTGGGCGGCGGCAAGGTGTTCGCCCTCGAACACGCTCGGGACACGCGGACGCAGTTGCTGGCGCGGTCTCTGGCCGCGTTCGACGCCGCGACCGGCAGCCGGCTGTGGACGATCCGCCAGGACGCCGCCGGCCACGGGTTCGAGGCCGGGGCCTTCTTCCCCTGGGCCCCGAAGTTCGTCGACCTGCCCGGCGGGCCCGTTGTCATCGGACAGGCCTGCTACCGCGAGCAAATGTTCCTCTGTTCGGTCGATGCCAACACCGGCAAGCTGAAATGGAAGGTCTACCTCTGCGCCGATCCGACTCGCGTGATGACGATGTACGGTCGCCCGGGCGGCCCGCTGGCGCTCGGGCAGCCGGCCGTCATCGGCGACGGCGTCGTCTACGCGGCGACGGGCATGGGCGTCGTCGCGGCCGTCGACGCGCGGACCGGCGGGGTCCGCTGGCTCTCGCGCTATCCGCGGAGCGCCGTTCGGGTCGTCGCGGGCGACCCGCGGCGGGGCCGCATCACGCAATACCAGCCCAAGGGCGGCTGGGGCGGCGGGTTCCCCGTCCTCGCCGGCGGGCGCCTGTTCGTCGCCCCGGCCGATGCCAACGAACTGCTCCTGTTCGACCGGCGGACGGGCGCGATCCTGAAGCAGATTCCGCGTGGCGAGTTCGCCTGGTTCGCCGGCGTCCGGAACGGCGCGGCCGTCCTTGTGGGCAAAGAAACGGCGGCCGTCGACGTCGAGACCGGCGTGTTCGAGTGGCTCATGCCGACGGCGCTCGACATTCACGGCATGCCCGTGTTGTCGGAGACCGCCCTCATCATCCCGACGAAGGGGCAGGTGTGCGAGATCGCGCTTGACGCGCCCGTCGTCCGGCGGCTGCATCCCGTCGCCGGGGCGAACGTCAAGCTGCCGCTCGGGAATCTCGTCTGCTTCCAGGGCCGGCTGCTCGCGGCCAATCCCTTCTTCGTCACCGGCTACTTCTCGTTCGACGAGACCTACACTTTCCTGACGAAACAGATCGAGAAGGACCCGCGGGCGATCAAGCCACTGATGGACCGGGCCGACCTGTGCCACCTCCACCGGCGGTACGGCGATGCGCTGCGCGACCTCCAGACAGTGGAACGGGCGTTGGGAGCCGAGGGGACGTCGGACGACAAGCTGTCGGCGCGTCTCAAGCGGATGATGTTCGAGACGCGGCTGATGCTCTCCGAGACCGATGTTCCGAATGCCGTCGCGCACGCCGACGCAGCCGAGCCATACATCTTCAGCCCGGCCGCCAGGGTCCGCTTCCATCTGGCCCGTGGGGCCGCTCTCGTCGGCGCCCGGCGCCACGAAGACGCCATCGATGCGTACGTGACGATCGCGGAGGAGTTGGGGACCGTGAAGCTGCCCCGGGACGACGAGTCGAGCGAGTCGGCCGCGATGGTCGCTCAGGCGCGGATCGGGCAACTCGTCGATCATCACGGCCATGGGGTCTATGCGCGGGTCGACAAGCGCCTGCGCCCGACCTACGAGCAGGCGGTGGCGGCGGGCGACAGCGCCGCGCTCCGCACGTTGTATCTGGCGCATCCGCACAGCTCGCTCGCCGACAACTGCCTCTTCGAGCTGGCGAAGCTGACGGCGGGCGAAAAGTACGGCGAGGCGCGAGCGCAAAGCTATCTGCTGAGTCTCGCACGGGGGTATCTGCGCTCCGACGTGCTCGACGAGGCGGTCGGCATGCTCGTCGCCAACTGCGAGAAGAGCGGGCGATATCATCTCGCGGCCGTCGTTCTGCGCGACCTGCGCGACCGGCATCCGGCGGCGAAGATCTCGTGGAAGGGGGAGACCATCTCGCCGGGCGAACTCTACGATCGGCTCCTGGCGCTCGAGGCGTTTCGGCGCGCGGCCCGCGGGCGCGGCCTGCCGCTGCTCGTGCCGCCGCTCCGCACGCTCTGGCGCGCGGGCGACGGCCTCGAACTGCCCGTCGCCGTCATCTCCGACGAGAACTGTTTCGACCGGGGCATCGGGCTGGCCGTCGACGTCGCGCCCGGCCCGCCCCCACACCAGTATTACGGCCGCATCAGCCGCGTCCGCGCGTTCGACATGGCCGACGGCCGGACGCTGTGGAGGGCGAAGCTGAACGTGGCGTGGAGCTTCGGCGATCTCGAGACCGACACGTCGCCCTGGGCCCGGAGCCGGCACCGGGCGCTCGTCGTCTGCTCGGGCGCGGTCGCCGCCTTCTGCCATTCCGACGGTGTCGCCGCCTTCGACATCGGAACGGGCCGGCCGCTCTGGACCGTCAAGTGGAAGCGCCCGGTGGCGCGCAACCCGACGCAGTGGTTCGACCAGGCGGCGTTCCGCCGGCTCAACTATCGCGTCCGGCGGTCGGTCAATCCGCGCCCGGTGTTCACGAGCGACGCGGGGCGTCTCTTCTGCTACCTGCCCGACACCCGCCTCCTGTGCATCGACACGGCGACGGGGCGGACGCTCTGGCAGGCCAAGGGGAAGGGCTTTGGCCGCGGCACGATCGGCCTGTTCAACGACGTGCTCGTCGTGACGACCATACAGCCCAACACCATCGTCGGCTACGAGACCCGGACGGGCCGGCTGCTCTACACCAAGCAGGAACAGGCCGGCCCATCGCCCAGCACGCCGGCCTACGACCGGGAGCGGGGCCGCGTGTTCGTCTCGGACGGCAACCGCCTCACGTGCTACCGGGCGACGGACGGCGGGCGTCTGTGGACATCCAAAGGGGGCCCGCCTTCCGCCATTGGGCCTCAGCCCTGGTATCTTCGCGCCCTCTCCGGCGAGCAGGTGGCCGTGTTCAAGCAGAACCGCCAGGGCAAGTCGACCGGGTGGGAACTGACCCTCGTCGGCGGCAAGGACGGCAAGCCGGTGTGGTCGAAGTTCATCGGCCTCTATGAGCGAAAGGGGCGGGACTTCCGGCGCATCAACTGCGTCCATTCGCCGCTGTTTGCCGGCCGATTCATCTTCGTCCCAACGCAGGAGTATGAGCGGAAGACGGTCAACAAGCGGGCCCAGACGCGGCGGGGGCAGGCGGTCGTCGTGCTCGACCGCAAGACGGGCAAGACACTGCGCTCGTTCAAGCAGGACGGCACGGTCTATCCGGTCGCGGGAGCGGGGACGGCCGAGCATGCGGCGATGGTCTACAGGGAAGTCGACCCGCGAGGGAGGCGGCAGGTTCTCAGACTGCACGTGATCAGCGGCGAGACGGGCAAGTCGGTGCTGACCGACAGCTTGACCGATATCCCCGCGAGCGGCATCCAGTTCAGCTTGATTCTGCAGCGGTTCCTTCCCACGGTGACAGTCGACGGGCGGTTGGTTGTGCCCAACGGCAAGGGGCTCACGTGCTACGGTACGGGCGGCAGCGAGGTGAAGAATGAAAAGAAGTGAGCTGATCTTCACGGTCGTGTTCGTGTGCTGCGCCTGCGCGCCCGCTCTGGCCGCCGGGCCGCGGCCCGACATGGTCACGCCGCAGGCGGAAGCGGCAATCCAGAAAGGACTGGCCCACCTGGCCGGGCAGCAGGACGCGCGCGGCTCGTGGGCGGGCGGCCAGGGCTACGGCGGCAGCTACAAGGCGGCGATGACGGGCCTCGCCGGCGTCGCGCTCCTCTCGAGCGGCAGCACGCCGACGCGCGGGCCCCACGCCAAGAACGTCCGCAAGGCCATCCACTGGGTCCTGTCGCAGCAGGGCCCGACCGGCCTCATTTGCTCCCGGGCCGAAGAGTCGCGCTCGATGTACGGCCACGGGTTCAGCACGCTGTTCCTCGCCGAGAGCTTGGGCATGGCGGGCAGCAAGCGGCTCGAGCGCCGGATCCGGGTCGCGCTCCAGCGCGCCGTCAAGCTGACCGAAGCCGCGCAGAGCCCGCTCGGCGGATGGATCTACACCCCCTCGGCCCGGTCCGACGAGGGGTCCGTGACGGTGACGCAGGTCCAGGCGCTCCGTGCCTGCCAGAACGCCGGGGTGTCGGTGAACCGGGCCGTCATCGAGAAGTCGTTCGCCTACCTCAAGAAGTCGCAGGTGCAGGACGGCGGGATCGCGTACTCCGCGCGCCAGGTTCGCGGCGGACAAGGGAGCAGCCGGCCGGCCATCACCGCGGCCGCGCTCACCTGCCTCTACAGCGCAGGCAAATACAACGATCCGCTCACCAAGTCGACCCTCAAGTACTGCCTCAAGCGCTACCCCGCGATGCTCAGCGGCCGGCGAAGCGGGCACTTCTACTACACGCACCTCTACCTCGCCGAGGCGCTCTATCAGCACGGCGGCAAGCCGTGGAAAGACTACTACCCCAAGATGCGCGACTGGCTCATCAAGAGCCAGAAGAACGGCGCCTGGCAGGGCGACAACGTCGGCACCGTCTACGGCACGTCCATCGCCGTCATCATTTTGCAGTTGCCTTACGGCTACTTGCCCGTCGTGCAGAAATAGTTGTGAGGACGACCGTTTCGTTGAGGACCGAGCAAGAGTGCAACAATGCGGAGATTCTTCGCTCCGCTCAGAATGACAGTCTCGCGTGGCTCGTGCGCTTGTCATCCTGAGCGTTCGCGAAGGATCCCGTTTCTTACGGAACAAAAGGAGGACAGAATGTCTGAGCAGCCCGAATCCGTCTCGCAGGACGACCTCGCTGCGGTCGAGAAAACGAAGGAGTCGTTCCAGACGATCCGGTCCGAGCTGGCGAACGTCATCGTCGGCATGGACCAGGTCATCGAGGAATTGCTGATCGCGATCTTCTCGCGCGGTCATTGCATCCTCGAGGGCGTGCCCGGCCTCGCAAAGACGTTGCTCATCAGCACGCTCGCGCGGTCGCTCTCGCTCTCCTTCAACCGCATCCAGTTCACGCCCGACCTGATGCCGTCCGACATCACGGGCACCGAGGTGATCCAGGAGGACAAGGCGACGGGGCGGCGCGAATTTCGTTTCCTCCGCGGCCCCATCTTCGCGAACATCATCCTGGCCGACGAGATCAACCGGACGCCGCCCAAGACGCAGGCCGCGCTCCTCGAGGCCATGCAGGAACGGCAGGTCACCATCGGCGGCGAACGCCACCCCCTCGACCCTCCCTTCTTCGTGCTCGCCACGCAGAATCCCATCGAGCAGGAGGGCACGTATCCGCTGCCCGAGGCGCAGCAGGACCGCTTCATGTTCAAGGTCTTCGTGCAGTACCCGAGCCGCGAGGAAGAGTACAAGATCGTCGAGAACATGACGGCGATCGAGGAGGCCGAGGTGGCCCAGGTGCTCAGCGGCCACGACATCCTCGAGCTGCAGAGAATCGTCCGGCGGGTGCCGGCCGCGCCGCACGTCATCAACTACGCGATGTCGCTCGTGCGGAAGACGCGCGTGCACGAGGGAGAGGGCATCCCGGATTTCATTCGCGACTACGTGAGCTGGGGCGCCGGCCCCCGGGCGTGCCAGTTCCTCGTCCTTGCCGCCCGCGCGCACGCCGTGCTGCAGGGGCGCCACTGCGCGTCGACCGAAGACATCCAGCGCGTCGCCGCCCCCGTGCTGCGGCACCGTGTCATCACGAACTTCAACGCCGACAGCGAGGGCATCACGCCCGACCGGATCGTCGAGCAGCTCATCGAGACGACCCCGGCGACGGAAGGCGCCCTCACGCACGACGAGAAACTCCAGGGCACGTTCAAGAAGAATGACGAATGACGTCATTCGGGCTTCGTCATTCGTCACTAGCGAGCGTCAGCGAGCACAATGGCTGAGGATTATCGAAAGTACCTCGACCCGAAAGTCCTGATGAAGATCTCGCGGCTGGACCTTAAGGCCCGGCTGATCGTCGAGGGCTTCATCTCGGGCATGCACAAGAGCCCGTTCCACGGCTTCAGCGTCGAGTTCGCGCAGCACCGCGAGTACGTCCCCGGCGACGACATCCGCCACATCGACTGGAAGGTCTGGTCGAAGTCCGACCGACTCTACATCAAGCAGTACGAGGAGGAGACGAACCTTCGCTGCTATGTCCTGCTCGACATGAGCGAGTCGATGCGATACGGCTCGCCCGGGAACATGAGCAAGTTCGACTACGCGTCGTGCGTCGCCGCGTCGCTCGCGTTCCTGTTGCTGCGGCAGCAGGACGCCGTGTCGCTCTCGCTGTTCGACACCGACGTGCGGACCCACGTGCCGCCCAGCGGCCATCCGGCGCAGCTCAAGACGATGCTCAAAGAGGTCGCCGGCACGTCGCCCGAGCGGAAGACGGAACTGGGCCACGTATTCCGCGAGCTGGCCGAGAAGGTCACGCGCCGCGGTGTCGTGATCATCATCAGTGACCTGTTCGCACCGATCGAGGGCACGATCCGAGGCATCCAGGAGTTCTCCCACCGCCGCCACGACGTGATCGTGTTTCAGGTGCTCGACGAATACGAGCTGACGTTCCCGTTCCAGCGGAACACGCTTTTCCGCGGGCTCGAGGACCTGCCCGAAGCGCTCGTCGAGCCGCGCGCGCTGCGCGAGGCATACCTCGAGGCGTTCGGCGAGTTCAACGCGCAGCTCCGCCGCAGCTGCATCGCCAGCAACGTGGACTTCGTGCAACTGAAGACGACGGACCGCCTCGATGCGGCGCTCTCCAGCTACCTCGCGTCGAGACGGAAGTGAAAGAAGTGATCAGTGACCAGTCATCAGTAATCAGTCTTGCCCTGTTGAAAGCAGAGGTCCCCGCCTGGACGGCGGGCAAGCTTCGCTTCGCTCAGGATGACAGGACATGTCCGGTGTCACCACCTCATGTCATTCTGAACGAAGTGAAGAATCTCTCGGCGCCACTGAACCGGCCTTTTCAGCAGGGCAAATCAGTCTCCTGACTCCACCACTGATAACTGATGACTGATAACTGATTACTGGTTGCGACAGAAGGAGCAGCCCGTGCCGTTCGGTTTTCCAGCCGCGACCGCGCATCTGCTGTGGGGGGCGACCCTCATCGGCGTCCCCATCATCATCCACCTCCTCAACCGCCGCCGATTCCGCATCATCGACTGGGCCGCGATGGAGTGGCTCCTCATTGCGCTCAAACGCAACCGCCGCCGCGTTACGCTCGAGCAGCTCCTGCTTCTCGCGCTCCGGTGCCTGCTCATCCTGCTCGTCGTCCTCGCGGTCAGCAAGCTCTTCTTCAGCAGCGGCGGCGCCGCCGGTATCGGCCGGCTCACCGGCTCGACGACCGACTGGGCCGTCGTGCTCGACGACTCGGTCAGCACCGGCCAGAGCGCCGGCGGGGCCGGCTCGTGCTTCGACCAGGCGAAACAGATTGCGTCGGGCCTGCTCGACAAGATCGTCGACAGCGGCCGGAAAGACACGTTCGCGCTCGCGGCAAGCGACCGGCCCGGCGCAAAACTCCCGATCCCGTCGACGGTCGACCGCGAGTATGCTGGGCGCGTGGTGTCGGCGCTCGAGCACATCGAGCCGTCCGACCTGCGGCTCGGGCCCGCTTGGCTCATCGAGCGAGGCCTCGCGGCGCTCCAGGCCAGCGGCAGCTCCAGCCGGGCGCTCGTGCTCGTCACCGACTGCCGCCGGATCGACTGGACCTTCAGCGACGCTCAGCAGGCCGAGTTCGAGAAACAGCTCGAAGAGGCGGAACGCCTCGGCATCCGCGTGTATCTCGCCGACGTCGGCCCCCAGGACCCGGGCGCCTTCGCCAACCTCACGGTCGCCGGGCTGGACACGCGCGACAAGATCGCGCAGGTCGGCGTCACCGTCGAGCTGACCGCGACGATCAAGAACCTCGGGCCCGCCCCCGTCACCGACGTACCCGTCACGTTCACCGTCCGGTCGCCCGTCACCGGCCCGAACCCGCAGCCGACCCGGACGATCGAGCGGATCGAGCCCGGCGATGAGGCCACCATCACGCTCTTCTATCGCTTCAAGACGGCCGGCGCCTACGGCGTCGTTGCCGACATCGGCGGCGATCCGCTGCCCGCCGACAACACCCGCGCGCTCGCGCTCGACGTCAGCCCCGGGATCGACGTGCTCCTCGTCGACGGCGAGCCCGCGCTGGACCCGAAGGAGGCCGAGACATACACGCTCCGCCATGCGCTCTCGCCGCGCGCCGCGCCGTTCGGCATCAACCCGAAGGTGGTCGATGCGGCCGCCCTGTCGGCGGCGCAGATCGACCGGTCCGACCTCGTCGTCCTCGCAAACGTGGCGCGGCTCAGCGGGGCGCAGCTCGGGGCGCTCGACCGGTTCGTCCGCCGGGGCGGCGGCGTCGCCATCTTCCCCGGCGACCGGGTCGATCCGGGCACCTTCAACACACTGTTCTACGCCGGCGGGAAGGGCATCGCCCCGTGCGAGCTGGCCGGCGCGACCGGCGACCCCGCCGAGGCCGTTCGCGCCGGCGGGCGGTTCGTCCGGCTCAGCTCGGCCGACCTCGGCCACCCCGTCATGGCGAACTTCCGCGACGAGCTGGCCGTGCTCGTCGGCGGCGCGCGGTTCTACCGCCGATTCCGGCTCACCCTCCCCGCCGACCTCGAGAAGGAAGGGCTGGCGGTCGTCGCGCGGTACGACGATCCCGACCGCAGCGTCGCGATGATCGAGAAGAAGGTCGGCAAGGGGCGGGTCGTGCTCGCGACCTCGTCTGCCGACCTTGAATGGAACACGTGGCCGAAGATGGAGACGTATCCGGTCGTGATGCACCAACTCGTCGAGCACCTGCACACGCCCGCGGGCGGCTCGCGCAACCTGACCGTCGGCGCGCGGTACACGATGCCCGTCGACCTGTCCCGTTTCGACCTCGAGGTCGCCGTCGAGCCGCCGAAACGCGGTGGCACGCTCCGCCGCGCGGCGCAGGTCGGAGCCGAGGGAGCTGCCGTCCTGACCGTCGGCGAGACGCGATCCGCCGGGCTCTACACCGTCAAGCTCAAGCCGCGCGCGTCGGAAGCGGAGGGTGGGCCCGCGCACAAAGGGCGCGGCGTCGAGTACTTCGCCGCCAACCTCGACACGCAAGAGAGCGACCTGCGGCGGCCGGACCTCGCACGGTTCCGGAAGCGCCTCGCCGAGCTGGGCATCACCTACACGGCCTCCGCCAACGAGGTCTGGACGAACGCGCCGCAGGAGCGCGTCAACCTGTGGCGGACGGCGCTCGTCTTCTTCGGCGCCTGTCTCGCACTGGAATCTTTTCTGGGCTGGAAGTTCGGCCATCACACGACGTAGAAGGGCTGCCCGGGCATGACACTGTTAATTGCAGCCGAAAACACCGACGGGCTCGTGAAGCGGGCCGTGAAGTGGTTGATCAACTTCGACTACGACACGGTGCGCTCCGAAGACCTGACGCTGCGGTTCCTCGGCATGCCCGAGGGCTGGGGGCTCCTGCTCCTGGTCGTCTGCGTCGCCGCGCTCGTCTGGCTGACGTTCGCCCTCTATCGCCGCGAAGGCCGGGCCTCGCCCGCGCGCAAGCGGTTCCTGGCCGTCCTCCGCACGGCCGCCATCCTGCTCGCACTGCTCCTCTTCCTCGAGCCGACCCTCTTCGAGTCGCGGGTCCGCGAGACGCTCGCGCCCGTCGTCGTGCTCGTCGACGGGTCCGAGAGCGTCACGATCGACGACCTCTACAACGACCCGGAGGTCGCGGCCGGCATCGCCGAGGCGACCGGTCTCGAGTTGGGCGCCGACAAGCGGATCGCGCGCCGGGACATCATCGTCGCCGCGCTGAACAACCCGAAGACCGACCTCTTGAACCGCCTCGCCGCGAAGAACCCGGTGCGCGTCTACTCGTTCGGCGTCAAGCCGAAGGAGCTGATGCGGATCGGCCTCGCCCGCGAGCCCGAAGGCACGGACGACGCTCCCGACAAGGGGCCGCCGGGCGCCTTCGTGCCCGGGTCCCTGACGCTCGAGGTGGAGAGCGGCCGGACCTACCTCGGCCGCGCGGTCAACGACATCCTCGAGCAGGCCGCCGGCTGGGGCCCCGGCGGGCTCGCCGCGATCGTCATCCTGAGCGACGGGCAGGACAACGACCAGGTGCTCGACGCGACCGCCTCGGCCGGCGAGTACGCCGCACGCGAGGGCGTGCCCGTCTTCGCCGTCCCCATCGGCCTCAGCCGGTCGCGCGCGACGCGAAACATCAAGGTCGCCAAGAGCTTGCAGGTCAACCGGACGCTCTTCGCCGGCGACCCGGCCGAGGTCATCGCCCTCGTCTCGAGTTCCGGCTACGAGCAACCGCAGCGGATCGTCGCCAAGCTCTATCGGAAGAAGCTCGGCACGGACAAGGAAGAGGAGGTCGTGAGCCAGGAGGAACTGATCGGCGCCGGCGCGGCCGACCAGCCCGTCGCGCTGAAGCACACGCCACAGCCGGGCGAGGAGGGCGAATACGTCTACACCCTCCGGATCGAGCCGCTCGCCGACGAGCATCTGCGCCGCGACAACACAGCCGTCGCCAGCGGCGTGCGGGTCGTCACGACCTCGACCAACGTGCTGCTGATCGGCGGGTCGCCCACGTGGGAATACCGCCGGCTCCGCGGCCTGCTGACCCGCGACAAGTCCGTCACGCTCAGCTGCTGGCTCCAGAGCGCGGGCCGCGGCTATCCGCAGGTCGGCAACCGCCTCCTGCGGGCGCTCCCGCGCAAGATGGAGGAACTCGTCGAGGCCGACTACCACGTCATCATTCTGATGGACCTCGATCCGGACCCGGCGGCCGTCGACTTGGGGTGGTTCAAGATGCTCGAGACGTTCGTGAGCGACAAGGCCGGCGGGCTGCTCTACGTCGCGGGCGAGAAGGAGGAGTATACGCTCTCGCTCCTCGAGTCCGCGATGAGCGAGCCACTCCTCGGCATGCTGCCGGCCGAGTTCGACCTGACGCGCGCCCGGCTTGCCGTCGGCGACGGCTACAAGGGCGCGCGGGCGTGGCCGCTCCGGCCCACCGAAGACGGGCTCGCGAGCCCGCTGCTCCGGTTCTCGACCGAGCGCGACGTGACCGAGCGGATCTGGCAGTCGCTGCCGGGCGCGATCTGGACGTTTCCCATCAAGCGGGCGAAGCCGCACGGGACGGTCCTGATGCGTACGCTCGACCCCAGCCGCAGCATTTCCGCCGGGGGCAAGCTCGAGCCGATGCCCGTGCTGGTCACGAGTTTCTACGGGAAGGGGCGCGTCGCCTTCATGGGCTTCGATGAGACCTGGCGCTGGCGGCGGCAAGGCACGCGGTTCTACGATACGTTCTGGACGCAGTGCATCCGATCACTCGTCGAGGGGCGCCTGATGGGCGGCAAGAAGTCCGCCATCCTCGAGACCGACAGCGAGACCTATCCGCTCGGCGAGGCCGTCACGATCTCGGCCAAGGTGTTCGACGCGACCGGCAAGCCGGCCCGCCTGGCGGGCGTCGATGCCAGGGTCGAGTTGGCGAACGTCGGCGAGGACGACGATCCGACCGACCGGCCGCCGCCGGTGACCGTGCGGCTGCTCCCGGTGCCCGGTGCGCCCGGGACGTACAAGCTCCGGTATCCGCCGCGGCGGACCGGGTTCTACAAGCTGTCGCTCGTCGGGTTCGAGTCGGGCGCCGCCGCGACGACGAGCTTCGAGGTCGCGTCACAGTTCGAGTTCGACCGTCCCGAGGCGAACCGCATCCGCCTGGCCGAACTGACAAACACCGGGCTCGGCGGCGGGCTCGTCGAACTTGCGAACCTCGCGAAGTTGCCCGACCGGATCGAGAGCAAGCGCCGGCAGGTGGTCGAGCAGGGCGATCCGTTTCCGTTGTGGACCAATCCGCTTGCCCTGGGCCTGATGGCCCTCCTGCTCGGAACCGAGTGGGCCGTGCGCAAGCAGTCGAACATGGCATAGGGAACGATGAACGTGCAGGCATCGGTGCAGCGAAAGCTTCGGTCTTTTCGGAACCGCGTCCGCGCCTTCATCGCGGCCGAGGGCCTGTCGCGCGTCGCGCTCATCATCGCCGGGCTGGTGTGTGTGTCGGTGCTGCTCGACTACACGCAGCGGCTCAGCTTCGCGGCGCGGACGTTCTCGCTCGTTGTCGGCCTCAGCATCGCCGGGTATGTTCTGCACCGCACGCTGCTGTCGCGGCTGGCGCGGCCGATGGATGATGCCCGGATGGCGCTGACGGTCGAGGACCGGTTCCCCGAACTCGGCGACCGGCTTATCAGCTCGCTGCAATTCGCGCGGATGATGGAGTCGGGCGCCTCCGACCGGTCGGGCCAGTCGGCGGCGATGATGTCGGCGGTCGCCGCGGAGGCGGCGCTCGCCGTCGAGCCGATCAATCCGTGCCGCACGCTGGACGCGGGACGGGTTCTCCGGGCCATGGGCCTCGCGGCCCTCGCGTGGGCTGTGCTGGTGGCCGCGGCCGTCGTCGGGCCCGCCGCCGCGACGATCTGGCTCCTGCGGAACGTCGCGTTGCAGGACGTGAGCTGGCCGCAGCGGACGACCCTCCACGTGGAGTTCCAGCAGCCCGTGCCTCGCGGCGACGCGCTCAAAGTCACGGTCGAGGCAGGCGGGCAGCTCATCCCCGACTCGGTTTGGATCCAGTACGAGTTCCGCGGATCCGGCCGGAGAGGGCGCGAGAAGCTGGCCCGCATCGGGGGACGCGGCCGCCACCGGTTCGAGACGCGGTTCAAGAACGTCGTCGAGCCCCTGCGGTTCCGCGTGTCCGGCGGCGACGCCCGGACCGAGTGGTACCGCGTCGACCTCGTCGAGCGGCCCGCCGTCACGACGCTGAAGCTCCAGGCCGTGTATCCGCGCTACACGGCCAAGCCGACGGCCGAGCTGGACACGTCGGTCAGCTATCTCGACGTGCCCGCGGGCACGACGCTCTGGGCGCGCATCATCCCAAGCAAGCCGCTCCAGACCGCGCGGCTCGTGCTCGACGACGGCGCGGAGACCGTGGACATGGCGCCCGCCGAGTTCGGGCCGGCCGAGGATGCCGGGGCCGAGTCTTGGCGCCGGCTCGCCTTCTGGCTCGACGGCAAGCAGCGGGAGCGGCTCGCGGCCGACGTCGCCGCCGGGAAGTGCGCAAACGAGCTTTGGCTCGCCTCGCTGCCGATCACGGCCGACCGGTCCGTCGCGATCCGTCTTCTCGACGCCGACGACCTCGAAAACCGGCCGCCGACACGGTTCAGCGTCCGGATCGTCCCGGACAAGGAGCCGGCGGTGACGCTCAGGACCCTGGGCATCGGGCAGATGGTCGTGCCCAACGCCACCGTGCCGCTCCGGATCACGGCCGAGGACGACTACGGCGTGCGGAAGCTATTCCTCAGGCATCGGGTCCGACTCGGCGACGAGAAGGACATCGAGGACGAGGACACGACCAGCTTCCGGCTCCGCTACGGCGATCGGAAGATCTCGCACGACATGCCGTGGAGCCTGGAGAGCGTCGGGCTCGTGCCGGGGAGCGTGCTCGTCTTCCACGCCGGCGCGCTCGACTACAAGGACGTCGGCCCCGAGAACGTCGGGCGCTCGAGCGAGATGTCGCTCCGCGTCGTCACGCCCGACGAGCTGATGGCCGCCCTCGTCCGGCGCCAGATCGACCAGCGTCAGGGCTTCGGGCGCGTGCGCGACCGGCAGCGCGACGAGATCAAGATCGAACTCGACGCCGCCGCGCGCGCGGACGGCGCGCTCACCGGCGATCAGAAGGCCCGGCTCCTTGCCGCCGAGCAGACGCTCCGGCACTCGGTCGAGGAACTCAAGACCGTCGCGGAGGTCTGCGATCAGATTCTTCAGGAAATGATCAACAACAAGCTCGGCGACGAGACCGAGCGGTCGAGGTTGCGGGACGGCGTCGTCGGGCCGACCCGCCGGCTGGCCGAGCGAAGCATGCCGGCCCTGGCCGACGGGATGCGGGCGATGGGCGCCGCGGCAGATGCCGCGCGCCTGACTGCCGAGAATGAGCGTATACTAAAGGAGATGGACCGCGTGCTGGCGCAGATGCTCAAGATGGAGACGTACCGCCGGATCGTCGACCAGGCGCGCAAGCTGCACAAGGATCAGGAAGAGCTGCTCAAGGCGATCGAGGAGGCGCACAAGAAGCTGATCGAATCGATCCTCGATCCGAAGTGACGTGACAAGGACCCCCGTTTGACCGGGAGGTGAACGATGTCTGCGACGATTGCCCGATATGGCACGCTCGTGTGCGTCGTGCTTGTGCTCGCGGCCGCGCTGCTTCTGGCCGCGGAGCCGGACGCGGGCGCCGACACGCGCCTGTCCGACCGCCAGCGCCTGGCGCGTCAGCGGTTCGAGGCGATGCTCGCCGAGATGCAGCAGCTCGCCGACGTGCTCGAGGAGACGGAGCCGGAGAACGCCGCCCGGCTGCGCGACGCGATCAAGGCCGCGCGGGAGGACCTCGTCGCGGGCCGCATGCAGAAGCTGATCGACACGCTCCGCAAGAACGAACTCGACACCGCGAAGGGCGACGCGCGGGACGTCGAGAGGGGACTGCTCCGAATCCTGAAGATACTCACCGCCGACGAGACGCAGTTCGAGGAGGAGATGCGCGAGTGGGAGCGGCTCCGCGATCTGGACAAGGAGCTTGGCAAGCTGATCGAGGCCGAGAAGGGCGAACTGAAGACGACGCGGGAGGTCATCGCTGCGAAGCAGGCGCTCGATCGGCTCGGCGGCCTGTCGGAGAAGGTCAAGAAGCTCATCGAGGGCCAGACGCAGAACCTCGGCCGGACCGGCAGGCTGATCAAGGGCGAGGGTGGCGAGGCCGAGCAGAAGGCGGCCACGGAGGCCGAGAAGAAGCTCGGCGAGGAGACCGCCGACCTCGAGAAGGAACTCAAGGGCATCAGCGATGCGCTGTCGGTGGCCGCGGGCTCCGAGGGCGCCGCGCCGGGGGCGAAGAGCGCCGCGGCCGCGAGCGGCAGCGCCGGCCGCGCCGGCAAGGCGATGGGCTCCGCCTCGAAGAAGCTCGGCGAGGGGGATGCGAAGGGCGCCGAGCTGGACGAGAGGGGTGCGCTCGACGAACTCAAGAAGACCGAGGAGGAGATCAAGAAGCTCGAGAAGGAACTCGAGGAGTTCGTGAAGAAGAATACGCCCGAGGGCCAGCAGTCGGATCAGGCGAAGGTCCGCAAGGACACGGAGCAGTTCGCCAAAGCCGGCGGCAAGGGCGGCGAGGGTGGCGAAGGTGGCGAGGGCGGGGAGGGCGCCGAAGGCGGCGGGAAGGGCGACAAGGGCGGCGAAGCGGCCGAAGGGGCGGAGGACGGAGAGTGGGCGCGGGCTCTACCAGCCGGGGAGCA
>CAYLQD010000028.1:31049-34483 GCA_964385685.1 uncultured Planctomycetota bacterium
CGGTGAAGGTGGTGAGGGGGGTGAAGGTGGTGAAGGCGGCGAAGGCGGCGAGCAAGAGGAGCCGTCGGAGGCGGAGAAGAAGGCGCGCGAACACGCCAAAGGCGCCGCCGACGAGATGAAGAAGGCCGAAGAGCAGCTCGGCAAGAAGAACCAGCCCGGCGCCGCCGGCCCCCAGAAGGAGGCCGTCCGGAAGCTCGAGCAGGCGCGGGACGCCGTCCGCGAACGGATGGACGAGATGGGAGACGATCTGCAAGACGACCTGCTCGCGCAGCTCGAGGCGCTGCTCAAGAAAATGCTGACCGATCAGCGGGCGGTCAACGAGGAGACACGTCGCGTCGACCACGCGGTCGCGGCTCGGAAGGGCCAGCGCGTCCGGGCCGACGAACTCGATCTCACACGCCTCGGCGAGCGCGAGAAGCTGATCGAGAAGGACGGCGCCAAGGCGCAGGAGATGCTCGATGCCGACGGCTCGAGCATGGTGCTCTTGTCGGTCATGGAAGACACGCGCGACCTGATGACGGACGTGGCCGGGCGGCTGGGCAAGTTCGAGAGCGGGGCGCACACGCAGGCGCTCGAGAAGGACATCGAGCGGGCGCTCGAAGACATGCTCGCGGCCGTCGAGGAGGAGCGGCGCCGGCGCGAAGAGATGGCGCAGGACGCGGAGGCGGCCGAAGGCCAGGGGCAGGGGCAGGGCCAGCAGCCGCTCATCCAGCTCTCGGCCGAGCTGAAGATGTTGAAGGCGCTGCAACTGCGCGTGAACGCCCGCACGCTCTCGCTCGAGAAGGGCCGGCCGGAGATGGAGCCGCCAGAAGTCACGAAGCGGTCCAAGCGGCTGGCGGCGCGCGAGGCCCGCGTCGGCCGGCTGACACGCGACCTATCGAACAAGCTCAAGGCCGAACGTACGCGGGGCGGCGAGGGCATCTAGCTGCGGAAGGAGGCACGACGATGAGACGGGTGGTTGCCGGACTGATCGCGACAATCCTGTTGGCCGGGTCCGCGCTGGGCGCCGAGGCGCCGGACGCGCCCCGGACGCCCGCGACGCCGCGCGAGATATGCGAGCGGTTCATCGAGACCGTGAAGGCGGGGACGGCGCCCGAGGCCGCCCGGAAGCGCGTCCTCGAGATATGGGCGAAGCAGGAGAAGGCCGAGGCCGTCGCCCCGGGATTCATCGACGACGCTCTCAAGGTGCTGGACCTCGACTACGGGCGCGCGGCCGTTCGGATGGACGCGGGCAAGGACGACGAAGCGGCGGTGATTCTGGACAAGCTCGAGCGGACGCGCAAGGACAAGTTCGTCCGGGCGGAGGTCGCGTTCCGCATCGCGAAGATGCTGGCGAAGCTTCGGCTGTGGGGCTATGCCGCCGACGCGCTCGAGACGCTGCGCGGCGACGGCGAGCTAGCCGACCACGCCCTGCACAAGCGCGAGATCGAGATGCTCACGGCCAAGGCGTTTGGCCGCATCGCCCTCATCGACGAGGCCATCGAGATCGCGCGAAAGCTGACGGATACCGAGGACGGCCGCAAGCTGCTCACCCGCCTCGAACTGCTGCGCGACGGCGTCACGCTCGACGACGTCGCCACGACGATCGACGGGGTCGAGACGGAACTCGAGAAGGCCGAGACCGGCGAGAAGACGCAGACGGAGCAGGACAAGATCATCGCCATGCTCGACGTGCTCATCGAGCAGGCGGAAGACGAGGAGCAGGGGCAAGGCCAGGGGCAGGGCCAGGGGCAGGGGCAAGGCCAGGGCATGGGCCAGGGGCAGGGTCCGCCGCAGGGGACCGGCGTGCCCAGTTCGCCCGCGACGGCTTCCGCGCTGCCCGGCGGGGCGAGCAACGACGAGGGCGAGGCCGCCAAGACCGCCACGCTCGGCGACCACTGGGCGAAGCTCCCCCCGAAACAGCGGGCCAAGGTGCTCGACGCGCTCCGCACGCGGTTCCCCCGGCGCTATCGCGAACTGATGGAGGCGTACTACAAGTCCCTCGCGGAAGGCGACAAGAAGTGAGACGAATCGCCACGGTGCTCGCGTTGCTTCTCGTGGCCCCGCCTTTGCGGGCGCCGGCGGCGACCGTCTGCACCGTCGAGGCGGAGCGACTCGAAGGCGAGGTCGCGGCGATCACAGCCGACGGCGTCGTGGAGTTTGCCCGCGACGGCAAGACGGTCAAGCTGACGCCCGGCAGCGTGCATCGTATCCGGTTCCGCGAGATGCCCAAGCCGCCCGCCTTCGGGGCACGGGCGCTGACCGTCCGCGGCTCGGTCCTGCTCGGCAAGATCGTTGCGTCCAAGGCGACGCTCGGCATCAAGACGCCCGCGGCGACCGAAGCCGTGCATCTGCAGGCCGACGATCTGATCGGCGTGCTCTTCGCCGGCGAGAAGCGGGCGACGATGGCCGCGACCCGCTTCGAAGAGGCGCTCGCCCGGCCGGCCCGCGAAGTCGACGTGATATTCGTGGCGAGCCCCAAGGGCATCGTACCGCTCGACGTTGCCGTATCGAGCGTCGCCCCCGACAAGGTGCGGTTCACCTGGCAGCAGCAGGAGCGCTCGGTCGATACGGCGAAGGTGGCCGCGATCGTGTTTGCCGGCGGCGCGGCGAAGGAGGAGGACGCGGCTACGACGCACCTGACCGATGGCTCGGTGCTTCGCGGCGGTGTGGCGTCGCTCGAGAAGGACATGCTGACGCTCGACGTTGCGGGGCAGGCCGTCGCGGTGCCGGTCGCCGGCGTCGTCGCGGTCGAGTTCGCAAACCCCGGCATCACGTACCTGTCGGCCCTCGAGCCGGTCGCGGTCCGGGAGACGCCGTTCTTCAACCGCGTGTGGAAGCACCGGCTCGACCGGAGCGTCGGCGGCGGGCCGCTCTCGCTCGACGCCCGCACCTACACGCGCGGCATCGGGTGCCACACGCGGACCGAGCTGGCCTACGACCTCGGCGGGAGTTACCGGAAGTTCGCGGCCGTCGTCGGCATCGACGACGAGGCGCGGCCGCGCGGGTCCGTCAAGTTCATCGTCCGGGTGGACGGCAAGGAGCTGCTCGCGAAGGTACTCGGCGGCCGTGACAAGGCGCTGCCCATCGTGTTCGACGTCGCCGGCGGCAAGCGCCTCACGCTCATCGCCGACTTCGCCGAGGACGCGCACGTCGGCGACCACGCCGACTGGGCCGACGCGCGACTGGTGAAGTGAGGCCCTCTCGCTCTCTTGAAGACCGAGATCCTTCGCTGACGCTCAGGATGACATGGAGACACGGACCCCGCACTGGGTTCCGTCTGAAAAGTCCAGATCGTGTCCGCCCGCTCACAGAGCGGGCCTACAAACGGGCGTTTCGAGGCGTTCTTTGTAGGCCGGCTCTATGAGCCGGCGTCGCACATGCCGTTTTCAGACAGAACCTAGCACTACAACGCTAGAAGACATTGAAGCACTTCCGTAGATCGGAGAGCCGAA
>CAYLQD010000029.1:0-34280 GCA_964385685.1 uncultured Planctomycetota bacterium
GAGACACGCAGGCGGAAAACAGGGACTGCCACCCGTTGGCTGTCCCGTTTTCCGCCTCTGCTTCACTTGGCTGAAGTCTTACCTTGCGCTTTGTCTCCCCGCGCCAAACCCACTATAATCCTTTCCTGAACCCAAGCGTCTCGCAACACGACCGCAAGGAGAGGACGAGTCACATGGCCACGCGACCGAAGGTGCTGCTGCTCGGCGATTCCATCCGAATGAGCTACGAGCCGCTCGTGCGAGAAGCCCTCAAAGACGCCGCCGACGTCGCCGGCCCGACGGACAACTGCGCGTTCTCGCTCTACACGCTCCAGTCGGTCGAGCGCTGGCTCGACGAACTCGGCCCGCCCGACATCATCCACTGGAACAACGGCATCCACGACAGCGGCCACAACGCCGACCGTTCGCCGAAGCAGATCCCGCTCGTCGCCTACGCCACGACGATCGAATACCTGCTGCAACTGCTCCAGGGCACCGGGGCGAGAATCGTCTGGGCGACGACGACGCCCGTCCATCCCACCCGCCCCTTCCCGACCGAGGGGTGGTCCTGGATGAACGAAGAGATCGACGTGTACAATGCGGTCGCGCTCGAGATCATGAGCCGCTACGAGATTCCGGTGAACGACCTGCACGCGGTCGTCGTCGCCGACCCCGACAAATACCTCGCCGAAGACCAGCTTCACCTGAGCGAAGCGGGCCAGGCGGCGTGCGCCGAGGCGGTCGTCGAAGCGCTGAGACCGGGCCTGGCGGGGGCTCGGTGATCGTGCGCGCGTAACGGGGCCAGCCGATGAGCGACGAACGAGAGAGCGGGCTAAGCTGGGGCACAGTCGCCCTCGTCGTGCTGCTCCTGATCGTCCTCTACGTTCTCAGCATCGGGCCGGCGGCCGTCATCGCACAACGAACGGGCGGGGGCGCCTGGCGCGTCTTCACGGTGGTGTACGCGCCGCTGATTTGGCTCTATGAGAACACGCCGCTGAGGGAGCCGCTGGAACACTACGTTGGGTTCTGGTTTGAGATCACCAATACCCCCATCGAGCCGCCGTAGGCGCCGACCGAACCCACACGAAAGAGAGGCCACGCGAATGAGCAGCAACAAGAAGACATGGGAGCCGATGCCGCGTGAGGAAGTCGTCAAGGCCGTCGAGCGCAAGGGGCCCTGCCGCATCCCGCTCGTCATGGCGAAATGGTGGGGCGAGGGGCTCGGCGAGCAGTACGGCGACCGGCTCGGCGAACTCGAACGATTCCCCCACGACGTCGCCATCATGGGCATCCCGAAGTTCGACGTCGGCGCGATGGGGCTCTCGTGGCAGATCACGCCCGGCGAAACGCCCGACAGCAGCTGCGTCATAGACGACTGGGCCAAGCTCGACGAGTTCATCGACAAGCTGCCCGACCCGTCGAACGACCCCGCCTTCGAAGAGGCCGCCGTCCAGGCCCGCGAACTCCGCGACAAAGACCTCTACCTCGTCAACGGCTGGTGGGGCCTCTTCTTCGAGACCCCCTGGGGTCTCCGCGGAATGGAAAACCTGCTCATGGACTACTACACCGCGCCCGACGAAATTCACCGCCTCCACGACGCGCTCGCCACCCTCTACTGCCGCAGCATCCAGGCCGCAGCAGACGCGCTCGAGCCCGACGGGTTCTGGACGAGCGACGACCTCGGCCACCAGACCCAGCCGATGATGAAGCCCGCCATCTTCGACGAGTTCCTCAAGCCGTACTATGTGCGCGTCGGCGACACGCTCCACGCGAACAACATCCACTTCTGGCTGCACAGCTGCGGGAACAACACCCCCCTCCTGCCCTCGCTCGTCGAGGCGGGCGTCGACATGTTCCATCCCGTGCAGAAGCACACGATGGACGAGCCCGCCGTCGCCGCCGAGTTCGGCGACCGGCTCGGCTTCTGGGCCGGGTTCGACGTCCAGCACACCCTTCAGGAGGGCACGCCCGACGACGTGCGAGCTGAGGTCCGGTTCCTCATCGACACGTTCGACCGGCCCGAGGGCGGGATGGCCATCGCCGCCGGGAACGGCATCGTCGGCGGCACCCCGTTCGAGAACATCGAGGCCTTCCTCGACGAGGCCTGCCTCTACGGCGAAAAGCACCGGGAGCGGTTTGCGGGTTAGCGGCCCCGATTCTCAATCGTAATCTTGCCCGTAACTTGCCCGCCGCAGCCGGTTTCACGGCGAAGGCGGGTCCTAATCGTAATCGCTGTCCGAGCGACCGATTATGATGACGATTAAGATTACGATTACGACACGACGATCCTTCACCACCCCAACCGCCTCAACATCGCGCAGCGTTCGGCGAATGTGAGGTGTATAATAAACTGGCGAGCCGCCACTGCGGGAGACGTCAGGTGAAACACGCTACCGCCGGCGAGAAGCAACGCCACGGGCGGCGCTGGCCCTTCATCGGGCTGGCGGTCGTGCTGCTGCCCCCCGCCTTGTTCGCGGCCTATCGGATGGCGCTGCGCGCCAAAGTCGAACGACGAATGGAGGCCACCCGCGCGGCGGGGTATCCGGCCACGCCCGAAGAACTCGATGCCTGGTACGGCGACCCGCCGGACGATGAGAACGGCGCCGTCCTCTTCGATCAGGCGCTTTCGCGTTTCGAGCAGACAGAGGATTGGGAGGTCCACATCCCACCAATCGCAGCGCCGCTATCGCAGCAAGACCGGAAACTGAGCGGAACATTCCTCTCGAAGAACAAGGCCGCGCTGGAGCTTCTCGAGCGAGGGCTGAAGCTCCCGCAATGGCGCTTCACAACCTACCGCGAGTACCGGGCGAGCTATCCGGGGCTCGACTACACTGTGGCGGAAATGGCCACGCTCCTCGGGGTCAAGGCGACCCTCAGTGCAGAGACTGAGGATCCGGCAGCCGCCGGCGAATCCCTCGTCCTGCTCGTCCGGCTCGAGACAGTCTCGGAGGCGTGCCCCGGGTGGTACACGCAGGGTGAGTGGGGCGGCGTTGACCCTGGTGACACGACAGTGCTGAACGCGTTGATAAGGGTTCTTTCCAGAACCCGGCTGACGGAGAGTCAATTGAGCCGGCTGCAAGCGGCTCTGAAAGCGACGGAGGACGAGCCCGTTCTCCGGTCCCAACTCGTCGGCGAGCGCTGTCTGCTAATCGCGGCGCTGCGCCGGAGGCTGGCCGAGCTGAGGGAACACGAGCCGATCAGCGCGACAGCATACGTGGCGCTGGGGTTCCAGGACATGGACCTTGCCCTGGTGTTCGACGTCACAGACGAGTACCTCGACGCGGCACCCCTGCCGCTCCCGCAGCGCCTGGCCGCTGCCGCAGAGATCGGCCGCGGGATGCTGGGCGCGGCTGACGACGTTCGTATCTTGACCGATCCGCGTTCGTCGGTCCGTCGCTTTCTGGCCCTGACGGGCCTCCTCTTCGAAACAGACGCCGAGCGGATCGCGAAGCTTCGAGCCGCCCGGAGCGCTGTCGCTGTAGAGCGATACCGACTGAAGAACGGCAACGTGCCCGAGAAGCTCGAAGAACTCGTGCCGTCATTCCTGAGCCAAGTGCCGTTGGACCCGTTCGACGGTAAGCCGCTCCGCTACAAGAAGACGGCAACGGGATACAAGGTCTACAGCATCGGCTCCGACGGGGATGACGACGGAGGCGCTGACGGCAGCGGACCCAACGTCCAGGCAATCGGCTGCGGGCCGCTCGACTCGGACGAGTCTAAGGACATTGTCGTCGAGATCGGCCGCCAGCCACGGTCGGGCGAGGACACGTCGATCTGGTCCGAGAAACTGTAGAACGTGTTCCAAGGCGGCTCTGCGACCTCTGCCCTTCGACGTGCCTCAGGGCCGTGAGCCTGTCGAACGGCGTTCTCCCGCCGTTGCTGAAGCTTCCGCCTACGCCGCAGCCTGCGGCGGACAAGCTGGCGGGCAAGCTGCAATGAACGGAGCGGCCGACGAACGAAGGGCGCCGGGGCGCCGGCGATGCCGGCGCCTTATTGAAGCTCATGTTGCGAATGGAACAACATCGAGGAACAACAGAGGTCCTTCGCTTCACTCAGGATGACATAACTACAGCCCGTTGCGTGGGACATGTCATTCTGAGCGTCAGCGAAGAATCTCCGAAACGCATTGGCCATTTCCATTATCAACATGGGACTCAATAGGCGAAGACTGGGGCACCCGGCCCTTCGTGCGGGCACCCCGTCTTCGCCGGGTCCCCGCGGGGCGAGCGCCCCAAGTTCGTCGCGCGGAGCGAAGCTCCGCCTTACTTCTTCGGATTCGTGACCCGGCCCATGAAGAGGATGCTGCCCGTCTTGTTCTCGCGGATCAGGAAGACGAACGGCCGGTCGGCTCGGAAGACCGGGGACGGATGCATCGGCGCGGACGTCACGCCCACGACCACGCCCGTCGCCGCCGCGGCCTCGGTCCCCTCCTCGTTCACGTCGACGAACGCCTTGTGCACGACGGCGCTGATGAACAGGTCATACGTGCCGTCCATCCCGGAGAAGTTGGCCTTGCCGGGCGCGAACGCGTCCTTCATCCCCATCGCGCTGAGTGTGCCGGCCAGCGAGAACTCCGACGTCATCTTGAACCTCGGCAGGTGAACGTGCACCTCCCGTTTCCGCGCCGCGCCGAGCCACTTCGCGAGGTTCGCGGTTGTGAGCGACTCCTCAAGCTTCCTCAGCATCCCAACGTGTGGAGATGGCAGAAGTATGACCATCGACAGCTCACCTCCCTTGTAGGGCAGCTGCAGAAGCTGGGACGTCTCCAGGTTCGCGTACTCGAAGTTGCCTTTCCGGTACATCATGGGGACCTCAACCTTCACGGGGCGCTCGGCGACGGTCTTCCCGGCGGGTACGCTCACCCAGAACGGCGCGTCCTTCGTCCGCTTCTTGTCGAACTGGTAGCGCCAGTCGCCCTTGAAGTAGATCGCATTGGTGAGCACGAGGCGCGTGTCGGGCGTCACGATGCCCTTCTTGAGCAACTCCTTGATCTTGTCCTGCGTCTTGTCCTCGACCCATTTGTTGATCGTCTTTCGCGACGCCTCGGTCTGACGTGCAAAGTCGAGCGGCGTCAGCCCCGCGTCGTAGTTCTTCGCGACAAGACCCGTGAACGTAGCGAGGAACTTGTAGTCCTGCTGCGCCCAGAGCGCGTTGGCGACGCTCAGCTTGAACTTGCCCCGCTTGCCCGCGGCGTTGAGGTCGCCGACGAGGGCCCCGAACGCATCATGGAGCGTCTTGTCGTCCGGCCCGCCGGGCAGGCGGAGGACCGCCTTCATCTCCGCGGCCGTGTTGTCGCGCGCGCCCGCATACGTCATCGCGAGCGCCGTCGAGATGCTGTACGGCGAGAAGAACAGATTGCCCTTCTCCCCGCGGAGCTTGCCGTAGAGCCCGAGCGCGAACTCGTTGTTGCCCTTGACGACGCCGGCCTTCGTGACCGCTTCCGCCCCGAGCGCCGCGCCCATCCACAGCGCCAGCAAGCCGATAAGAACAGCCCCGACAACCAGCCGCTTGCTCATCGTACGCATGGGTTTCCCTCCTTGTGCCTATTCCGCGTCCTGCCGCCCCGCCATGGGATGTCTACACCTATATAGACGCACTTCGGGCGTCGATGTTCCAGCTTTTTTCACGGGGATTGCCCGGCGGCGTGGTTCGGAGCGAAGCTCCACCCAATTGGCCCTTGACGCGCCCACGCCGCTACCGGGATAATCGGTCGTTATGTGGGAAGCGATTCGGGCGAACCAACGCAAGTCGATCTTCCTCATCGCCGTGATGGGGATGCTGATGATCGCCGCCGGGATGATCATCGCGCAGGCGATGGTGCCGGGCGCCTGGCCGATCGGCGGAGCGATCGCCTTCCTGCTCTGGGGCGTCATGTCGCTCGTGAGCTACTACGGCGGCGACGGGATCTTCCTGGCGAGCGCGGGCGCCCGGCGGATCGACCGGGCCGACCACCCGACCCTCTACAACATCGTCGAGGAGATGTGCATCGCCTCGGGCCTGTCGACCCTGCCGAAGATCTACATCATCAATGACCCGCGGCCCAACGCGTTCGCCGTCGGGCGCGATCCCGAGCACGCGTCGGTCGCGGTGACGGCCGGGCTCCTGAACCGGCTCGGGCGCGACGAGGTGCAGGGGGTCATCGCGCACGAACTGGCGCACGTTCAGAACCGCGACATCCTCTACGTGATGATCGCGGCCGTGATGGTGGGCGTCGTCGCGCTGCTGAGCGACGTGTTCATCCGATACCTCTGGCTCGGCGGCGGGCGGTATCGGAGCAACCGGCGGGGCGGCGGACAGGCGCAGGCGGTGATGATGCTGCTCGGGCTCGCGTTTGCGATCCTCGGGCCGATCGCGGCGCAGATGCTCTACTTCGCTCTCTCGCGGCGGCGCGAATACCTGGCCGACGCGTGCGGCGCGCAGTTTACGCGCTATCCGGAGGGGCTGGCCTCGGCTCTCGAGAAGATTTCGCGGGACCCCGGCCTGCGGGAGCAGAAGAACCGGGTGATGGCGCCGATGTACATCGTGAACCCCGGCGCGGCGGCGTTCGCGGCCGTCGGGCTGTTTTCGACGCACCCCGCGACGGAAGAGCGGATCCGCATCCTGCGGGCGATGGCCGGGGCCTCGCTGGCCGACTACGAGGCGGCCTACAACAAGGCGACGAACGGGTCCGTCGTGCCGACGAGCGAGCTGGCGACCGCCCGGCCGGTCGGCGTGCGGCCCGCGTGGCAGGGCGAGCCCGACGAGCCCGAGCCTGACGCCCGCGAACGGGCGAGGGAGACGGCCGACCTCCTCTGGAAGCTCAACGAGTACGCCATCATCGGCTGCGCGTGCGGCGCGCGCCTCAAGCTCCCGCCGGGGTTCCGGGGCAAGCAGATTCAGTGCCCGCGCTGCGACCGCGAGCACGCCGTGCCGGCGCAGCCCCAATCCCAATCCTGATCGCAATCCTGATCGTGATCCCATTCGCGGCGCCACCCTTGGCGCGGAATGCCTGGGCGAATCAGGAGCGCGATTACGATTAGGATTAAGATTACGATTATGATCATGATTGCAGTTGGAGGGGGAGGCAGCGGCCGAGCCGGGGATTCACTCGCAGCAGAAGTGCTTGACGAGGGTGACTTCGTTGCCCTTGTCGCTGAAACACACCTCGTCGCAGAGCTTGCACATGAGGAAGACGCCGCGCCCGCCCTCCTTCAGTAGATTCTCGGGCAGGGTGGGATCGGGAACGCAGTCGGGCTTGAAACCCGAGCCTTCATCGCGAATGGTGACCCTGAGCACCTCGTCGGTCGCCTCGCAGGTCACGTGGACCTTCTTGCTCTGGTCGTACTCGTTGCCGTGCTCGGCGGCGTTGACGATGGCCTCGAAGATGGCAAGCTTCACGTCCGACGCGACCTCGGCCGAGAGGCCCTGGCTGTCGAAGAACGTCTCCAGCATCCCGCCGACGCGATTGACGCTGTCCGGCGTGCTCGGGAGGTCGAACGTCATCGTCTTCACCGTGCTCGATCGCATCAGTCGTTCTCGCGAGTCAGTCGTTCACGCCCGACCGGCTACTGGGCCGCCACGGCCTCCTCGACGCTGGTGTAGGCCTTGAAGATGTCGGTGACCTTGGTCATTTCGAGGACCTTCGACACCCTCGGCCGCGGGTTGACAAGCCGAAGTTCACCGCCCTCCCGATCGACCTTGACGCAGGTCGTGACCAGGACGGCGATCCCGAGCGAGCTGATGTAGGGCACCCCGGAGAGGTCCAGGATGATTGTCCGTTCGCCCTCGGCCAGCGTGTTCGAGATCAGTTCCGAGATCGTGGCCTGCTCCGTCCGAGAGACAATCTCGCCCGTCAACTCGACCACAACCGCTCCGTCGCGTTTTTCGACGTCGATATCCACCGTTTCCGCTCCCTAACGCGTGAAGAAGCCCGAAAGCAGGCCGCGCCTGGCTGCGACCGCCCCGTGCGGACACAATTCCTGACAGCAAAAGCACCTTATGCAGACAGTATCGTCAATTCTCACTTTGCGGTCAACGATTTTCATCGCTTGCGCGGGGCAGGACTCGGCGCATACGCCGCACACGCGGCATTTCGCGGCCCGGATCCGCGGCTTCACCGTGATGAGCCGCCGCACCGCGCCCGCCAGGCAGTCCGGCACGAACATCAGCCGGCCCATCACGGGCGGCTTCGCGCGGCCGGGGCGAAGCTCCTCGGCCGGGCAGCCGACGATGTCGATCGCGTCCAGATCCGTCCGGCCGACGTCGAGCCCGTCGGCCCGAGCGGCGTCGGCCGCGGCCAGGACCGGCAGGTCGCTCTGCTCGAAACCCATCAGCCACGTCAGCACGGCGTCGAGCGCGAACGGATCGGCGCTCGCCGCGATGAACCCGAACGTCCGCGGACGCCCGTGTGCCGGGCCCGTCCCCTCCATCCCGACCACGCCGTCGGCGATGCTCACCCTGGGCGAGACCGCGAGGCAGATCTCGACGAGCATCCGCGCGAACAGGGCCGCGTCCCGACCTGCGTTCATGTGCCACGCGATCTTCTCTCTGCCGACCACGCAGCCGAAGAGGTTCTTCACCGCGAGCGTCAGGAACATCTGCTGGTGGGTCTTGACCTTCGGCAGGTTGATGACGGCGCCGGCCTCGACGGCCGCGCGGTCGAGCCGCAGCTTTCGGAAGCGGGCGCCCTTCGGCCGCCGCACCTCGACCGGCTCGACGAGTTCGCGGAGTGGAATGCCGAGTTCCTCGGCCACGGCCCCGATGCCGGACTTCTCCGCCACCGACGCGAACGTCCCGATGCCCGGGCTGTCGCCTGCGGTCACGGTCGCCCCGGCATCCAGCGCCGCGCGGGCCGCCGCGCGAAAGACCTCGGGATGCGTCGTCACGGCATCGTCGGGCGGGCGGCCGGCAAGCAGGTTGGGCTTGAGGAGAACGGCGTCGTCGGGCGAGACAAAACGGCCGATGCCGCCGAGCAGATCGACCACCTCGCCGACGGCGCGCTCGACCTCGGGGCGGGAGTAGTCGGGGCATCGTGCGAGGGCGACCGTGCTGCGGCTCGGGGCGGTTCCGCTGTCCTCGTTCGCCATACACGGACAGCATAGCGCAGCGTCGAGCCCGGCGCAACGGCCTGTGGAGCTGACGCGACCCCACTTTCCGCAGGGCATTGTCCGGCAAGGCACTACGCTCCTAACGACGATGCGGAGGGGCCGCGTCAATGCCCAAGACACAAGCGCCAAGCTCCAAACAAGCACCAAACTCCAACACGCCAAATCCAAAACACTTCGAGCCGCATCTGTTTGGTGCTTCGGGAATTGCGATTTGGGGCTTGATTGGTTATTGGGATTTGGTCATTGAGCATTTGGCCCGCGGCTGACCCAGCCCCTTCGCCTGCCTTCACATCTGCCGCGCAAAGTGGCGGCGGGCCAGCCGGTGGGGTGCGGATACCGGCTCGGTTTCCCCTAAAGTTGCCGCCGAAAATGGACGATATACAAGCGATAACGTGGGGCGTGGGGTTTTTGCGCCTCTTACGCGCGCGAATCCTCTGCCGGAAGGCAGTTTCGTTGAGCGAACTGAATCCGACGCTCGTTGACAGCTTGTGGCCGTGGCGGCAGCGGCTCAATGAGGCGGCGATGGTCGTCTCGACTTTGCCGCCCGAGGATACCGTTCGCGCGGCGACCGAGCTCGCACGCGACATCGCGGAACGCGACCGGACGGTCGTCCTCACCGGCGTCGGCGCGACCGAGCCCCTGTTCTGGCACGTGCCTGCAGGACGGGAACTCGACACGGTCCGGCCCGACGTCGTGCTGATGCTTGTGCCGAACTGCTTCACGGCCTCGACGCGACTCCTGCTGGCGACCGCCAACCAGGTCGTTCTCATCACGGGCAGCGGGCAGGAGGAGCAGTTCGAGTCGCTCAAGCTGATGCAGTTCATTGTCAACAAGGGCTCGCCCGGCCACGTCGAGGTGGTGGTGGTGGCCGACGGTCGTCCCGAGGCGCGCGAGGCGGGCACCTCGCTCGTCCGGATGGCCGGCGGGCGTCTTGGAAACCGGACAAGCTGGCGGCACCTGTCCGCGAGGCGGATCAGGCCTGCCGCGCCGGACAAAGAGGAGGGAAACATGGCTGGGGCACGGCCGGTCGCAGTTTCGGACAGCACACTGCGGGCAAGAGAATGGGAGGAGAGCTTCCGCCGGGCCGAGCGGCTGCTGATCGAGGCCCAGAAGACGCTGCGCCGGCAAATGGAAAAGTCCGCTCAGGCCATGCCGTCCGTCGCGGCCGGCGGGGCCGCGGAAGAACGCCCGCGCCGGGCCTGACACCCGACCGCTGCAACTCGCCGCATTCCCATCGACGCAGGTGTGCCACGCCCTCCCGCGAGCCCGCCATCCACATCGCAGCCCCAACGAACGGAGGCCGAACGTGATCGCGCTCTCGACCGCCTGGGACCCCAAGGGGCGGCTCGACAAGACGCTCGCCGCCGGGCGGAAACTCGGGTTCGAGACCTTCGAGCTGAGCGGGCCGCAGGGGCCGGTCGATGCCGAGGCCGCCGCCGAGGTGCTCGACCGGCTCGGCGTCCGCATGGTCAGCGTCCACGCCGTTGCCAGCGGAGGCGACGTGCCCGAGGGCGCGCGCTGGGGCCACTGGGCCGGCGACGTGGACGAGTCGCACCGGCGCGAGGGCGTGCGGTTCGCGAAGGAGACGCTCGACGTCGCGCGGCGTGTGGGCGCCGGGGCGATCATCATGCACGGCGGCCTCATCCCCATGCCCGACGCGATGGCGTTTCAGGGCGCCATCCTCCAGTGCCTCGACGAGGGGACCGAGTTCGTCCGGCTGCGCGAGCGCCTCGATGAATTCACCGAGCAGCGCCGCGAGCTGGCCGGGCCGTCGCTCGACGCGCTGGCCGCGTCGCTGGCCGAGTTGTGCGAGTATGCTCCCGACGTCAACGTCGCGCTCGAAACGCCCTACTGGATGACGTCCATCCCGCACGGCGACGAGTTCGAGCAGATGTTCGACCGCGTCGCCGCGCCCAACCTGCGCTACTGGCACGACGTCGGGCACACGTACCTGCTCGACCGCATCGGGTTCATCGACGCGGCCGCGCAACTTGACCGTTACCGCGACCGGCTCGCGGGCGTGCACCTGCACGACATCCGCGGGATGCACGACCACCAGCCGCCGGGCACGGGCGAGTTCGACTTCGGCTCGCTTGTCAACGCCCTCGGACCCGACGTCCTCCGCGTGATCGAGGTCCACTCGGAGCAGTCGCCGAAAGCGGTCAAGAGGGGCAGGGAGCGCCTCGCCGAGATGTATGGAATTGACTGAACCTCCGTCGTCCCAATCTGAATCGTAACACTGTTGAATCCTGTATTGAGACGGAAAGCACCTCTAACCACTTGAGAGATTCTTCGCTAACGCTCAGAATGACATGCCTCACCCTCTGGAGCAGTTGTGAAGCAACTGCCAGCTATTGCCAAGCGACTGCAACGCAGTCGCCGCAATAGCCGTCATCCTGAGCAAAGCGAAGCTTGCCCGCCCAAGGCGGGCTTGCCCGCTGTTGAGGCGGGGACCTCTGTTGTTCCTCGATTTTGTTCCGTTCTCAACATGAGCTTCAACAATCCCGATCTTAATCCTAATCGCTTGCTGTATTGGCGAGTACGATTATGATTAGGATTATGATTACGAATGAACCACCGGGGAAAGAGCAGGCGGCCGCTTCGGACCCAACCCCGGACAGAAAGATGGACAACGGACTCATACTCGCGTCGGCGTCGCCGCGACGGTCCGAGCTGCTCGCCCGGATGGGCTACGCGTTCGACGTGATTCCCGCCGACGTCGATGAGAGCATTCGGCCCGGCGCCGATCCTGCCGAAGAGGCCGTCCGCCTCGCGATCGCAAAAGCCGAAGACGTGGCCGGGCGCGTCGGCCCGGCGATCGTCGTCGGAGCCGACACGCTCTGCGCGCTCGGCGGCGAGATTCTGGGCAAGCCGGCCGACCGCGAGCACGCCGTCGAGATGCTCGGCCGCCTGAGCGGCACCCGCCACCACGTCATCACCGGTATCTGCGTCATTGACACCGAGAGCGGCCGCCGCGCGGCCGAGGCCGTCTCGACCGCCGTCACGATGCGGCCCATGACCGACGAGCAGGTGCGTGAGTACGTCGCGAGCGGCGAGGCCGACGGCAAGGCCGGCGCCTACGCGATTCAGGAGACCGCCGACCGCTACGTCGAGCAGATCGAGGGCAGCTTCGACAACGTCGTCGGCCTGCCGACCGAGCGGCTCGCCGACATCCTCGCCGACTTCGGCGCGAAGCCCACAACCTAGCGTTCCTTCAAGTCGGTCTTACGGGCCAGCTCTGGAATATGAATTGTAGCCGAGGTCCATGACCTCGGAACGGCGCCGGCCTCATGGAGGCCGGCTACAGAACACGGCCGACCGCCTGACGCAGACTCGCTCGCTTGAGAACTGAGATCCTTCGCCGATGCTCAGGATGACACAGAGATGTGTCTCCTGCGATGAATGTCATTCTGAGCGGAGCGAAGAATCTCTGCCGTGTCGCAGGAGTCGCTGCGAGCCAAGGCAACGCGGATTCCGCTGGCATCGCGCGCCGCGCGTCGTATAATCACGCCCGGCCGACAGGGGAAGGAGACCGAACCATGAAAGTCCTCGGCATCGCGGGCAGCCCGCGGAAGGATTCGACGACCCACCAGCTCGTGCGGGAAGTCCTCAACGGCGTCGAGTGTGAGACGGAACTGATCCCGCTCGCCGGCAAGACCATCGGCCCGTGCATCGCCTGCCTCGGATGCGTCGAGGACAACGTCTGCGTGCTGGAGGACGACCTCGCCGGGCTGCGCGAGAAGATCGTCGAGGCCGACGCCTATGTCATCGGCGGAGCCAACTACTTCTCCGTCCTCAACGGCCTCACGCACTGCTTCCTCGAACGGTGGTATCAGTTCCGGCATCGTGAGGGCAAGGCGGTCGCGGGCAAGCTCGGCATCGCGGTCGGCGTCGGCGGCGGCGAGGGCGACATGCCCGCCGAGAACATCAAGACGTTCTTCCAGTACAACCAGGTCGAGTGCGTCGGGTCAGTCTCGGCGCAAGGACCGGCGTGCTGCTTCGTCTGCGGCTACGGCGAGGACTGCAAGGTCGGCGCGATCCACATGTTCTTCGGGCCCGGCACGAAGATCACGCCGGAGATCATCCCCGATCTGTCGAAGCAGCCGGAGAAGATCGAGGCCGCGCGGGCGGCCGGCAAGCTCCTCAGCGACCGGCTCCAGGGCTTCGCCCAGGCGACGTGATGACACCGACGGGGCAAGCGGCCTACCGCTTCCGGAGGGTGAATGAGCTCTTAGCTGTTGGCAAAGACCTCATTCTCCTCATGAAGTCTCCCTCGGTGATCTCCGTCGGCCACTCCAGCCGGGGCCAGATTCTCCAGTCGCCAGTCTGGAGTTGCTCAATCTCCACCGCTTCGAGGTTCAGGAGACCCTCGATATCTCGAATGAAGGCCTTGCCGGGGGCCTTCAAGCTGTCGTAGCTGCGCAGAAAGCGATCAAAGAGGTCATCCAAGTCCGCCTCACCCGCGTCGAGGAGGAACCGGAGGATGGCGAGTTGCCGCTCGGCAAGCACACGCTTTCTCGGGGTCTTGAGCCGGTCGAACAGATCGTACATGACATTCCGGTAGACCGCCTTCTGCACCTGCTGGCGGATCTCAGCCAAGACGCGACCGCTCTGGCTGGCGATGCCCTTGAGTGCAAAGCGAAGGAACGGGGTGATGTCATGCCCTCCGGCGCGTGCCTCCGCCAACGTGTCGAGATAGGCGAACTTCTCTTCATAGTAGTAGTTGGACATGGCGATGAAGCACGTATCCCGCAGGCCGGCCCGCTGCAACATGAGAGCCTCCAGCGCGCGGGCCGTGCGTCCGTTCCCATCCTGAAACGGATGTATAGCGGCCAAGTGATAGTGGGCCGCGAGGGCCTGGATGATGGGGTCGTGGCCCGGAAACTGCCCTTGCAGCGCTTGGACGAATCGGCCGAACGCCTCTTCGCACTCCGGCCCTCCGCTCGCGCCGCGATGTCGCGGCTGCCCAAAGGTCACGTTGTCGTCCGGCCCTCTGAGTCTGCCTGGCGCGCAATGATCATCGTCGGCACCGGTGACAATGCGCCGATGTATCTCCTGGATCAGCCCTCCGTCAACGGGGCGCCCGTCGGGGACTTCGGCGATCCAGCGGTACGTCTTGACCGCTGAACGGACCTGCTTTTGCGACCTCGTATGAAGCTCTTCCGCCGTCTCTGAGAGAGCGGCGTCCAACTCGGACTCCGTGAAGTCGGCCCCCTCGATGCGCGAAGTCCCGACGACCTCCCGCTTCAGCTCCATGATCTGGAGACCTTCAACCCAACTGCGCTGGTACGGAATGTTGCGCAACCCCAGAATCGCCGACTTGGCCTCGACGAGTTCTTTCTGAACTCCCGTGAGATCATACGCAATCCAGTGTGTCGGCATCTCGTACTTGACGATCATTCCGATTCCCCTTGCGTCAGGGCACGCCTGTCCGGCTCAGCATCCAGCCGAAGAACCCTTGTGTCCGCCATTCAGCACCATACTGCGCCACGCTGCCGCGGTCGCGACAACCAAGTATACCTCGCGTTCATTTCCACGTCAAGCTCAGGACAACATCGACGTATCGTCTTTGTATATAACATGTTGCGTGCGCGCTGGCGCTGTGTCATGCGAGGCCGATGTCCGTTTCATTTCCGGCTCGTGTCGGAGGCCTTGGCGCTCAAGCCAGTGGGGGCAGAGCCGCGAAAGGTGTTCGCCTGTGCGCGCGGGCGGCCGGCAAGCTCCTCAGCGACCGGCTCCAGGGCTTCGCCCAGGCGACGTGATACGGGCGGCAGCGCGTCCCGTCACACGCTCTTCCGAACGAGTTCCTCGTAGTCCCGCATGAGCGCGGCCGTGACCGCGCCGGGGGTGGGGCCGAGCTGCTCCCCACCGACGCTCCCCACCGGCATCACTCCCATCAGCGAATTGGTGAGGAAGACCTCGTCGGCCGACGCGAGCGCGGCTGCATCGAACCGCGCCTCCTCGACCTCGATGCCGACTTCGCCGGCGAGCTTGATGACCGTGGCCCGCGTCACGCCCGGCAGGATGTTCAGGTCGAGCGGCGGCGTGAGCAGCCGGCCGTCGCGGACGCAGAAGACGTTGCTCGTCGCGCCCTCGGCGACGTGGCCGTCGCGGTCGAGCAGGATGGCTTCGTCGGCGCCCCGCTCCTTCGCCTCCCGCCTCGCCAGGATGCAGGCCACGTAGCTCGTCGTCTTGTGACGGCTGACGGCCGAGCCGCTGTGGCGGACCGACTCGGCAACCACGACGTTCGCGCCGCGTTCATACATCTCGGCCGGATAGGGATGCAGCTTGCGCGCCTCGATGAGGAGCGTCGGCTCGGGCGGCTCGTCGGGCGCGAGGGCGCCCGTGTGCTCGCCCCGCGAGAGCGTGATCCGCACGTAGGCGTCGGTCAGCGCGTTCAGCTCGATGAGCCGGCCGATGGCCGCCGCGACGGCCCCCGTGTCCGGCATCGCGATGCCGAGCGCGTCCGCCGACCCCGCCATCCGCGCCAGGTGCTCCGCAAGCATGAAGGGAACGCCGCCGACCGCGCGCACCGTCTCGAACAATCCGTCGCCGTAGAGGAAGCCGCGGTCGAAGGCGCTGACCGTCGCCCGTTCGCGCTCGACAAACTCACCGTTCAGATAGACCATCAATCCCACAGAACTCTCCGCCCGCCCACCGAAGAGTTATACTCGCCGCCCCGCCCGGCGCAAGCGCTTCCTGCGCGTCTCTCTTGAGTCCGCGCGGCCCAAGTGCCGCGGGGCGTCAGTCGTATTCGCTCCGCCCCGGAGCAAGCCCTGGTTGTCCAAGCGGTCAGCGCATTCTTCTGCGGAGATGCCCCCGCCGGCAGGGTGTTCGCCTGCACGTGCAGGCGAACACCCTGCGCATCGCAGATACTGTGCTCTCCGCGTGGCCCGGCGCAAGTGTCTGTTCCCTCACCGGGGCGCTGGGCCCCCGCGGAGAAGAGGGGCCTCCGGCGGACAGGAATGTCCGCCCGTACCACAAGGAGCCCCCTTCGCTCCGGTGGGGGCGGACATTCCTGTCCGCCCAACGCAACTTGTCTTCCGGCGAGTTGTCTTCCACGGCTTGAATTCCGCTCACGCCGCGCTATCATCACGGCGTGGCCCTTGCCGACGTGGAGCGGAGCCGACCCTTGTCTCGCGTGAAACGCCTCACCGACTTCCTCGGCCTGCGAAAGAGCATCGTCGGCATGCTCGGCATGATCATCCTCGTCGGGATGGGCGAGCGGATGGCCGAGCGGTTCCTGCCGCTCTACCTCTACGCGCTCGGCGGCGGGGCGATCGCCGTCGGGCTCCTCAACGGGCTCGACAACCTGCTCTCCGCGCTCTACGCCTTCCCCGGCGGCTACCTGGCCGACCGGTTCGGGTTCAAACGCTCGCTCCTCGTCTTCAACGCGATGGCGATGATCGGCTACCTCATCGTCATCTTCGTGCCCGCGTGGCCGGCCGTCATCGTCGGCTCGTTCTTCTTCCTCTCGTGGACGGCCATCTCGCTGCCGGCCTCGATGAAACTCGTGGCCAAGGCGCTGCCGACGCACAAGCGGACGATGGGCGTGTCGATGCACTCGATGGTCCGCCGGATCCCGATGGCGCTCGGGCCGCTCGTCGGCGGGGTGTTCATCGACGCGTGGGGCGTCGAGGACGGCGTGCGGCTCGCGTTCGTCGCCGCCCTCGCGATGGCCGTCGTCGCGACCGTACTCCAGCAGATCCTCATCGAGGACGACCGCCGGGAGGAGGGCGGGCACGGAGCCGAACGCAATCCGTTCGTCGTGTTCCGGTTGATGAGCCGGCCGCTTCGGAACCTGCTCGTCGCCGACATCCTCGTGCGCTTCTGCGAGCAGATTCCGTACGCGTTCGTCGTGCTGTGGTGCATGCGGGAGATCGGCTCGAAGATCTCGGCCAAGCAGTTCGGCGCCCTGACGGCGATCGAGATGGCGACGGCGATGCTCATCTATATCCCGGTTGCGTACCTGGCCGACCGCGGCCGCAAGAAGCCGTTCGTCGTGATGACGTTCGCGTTCTTCACGGCGTTCCCGCTCGTGCTCCGGTTCTGCCAGTCGTTCTGGCCGCTGGCAGCGGCGTTCGTCCTGCGGGGGTTCAAGGAGTTCGGCGAGCCGACGCGGAAGGCGCTCATCATGGACCTCGCGCCCGAGGGGCGGAAGGCCGCGATGTTCGGCCTCTACTACTTGATGCGCGACGTGATCGTCTCGCTCGCCGCGTTCGGCGGGGCGTTCCTGTGGCAAATCCACCCGCACGTCAACCTGTACGTCGCGTTCGGCTGCGGCGTCGCCGGCACGCTCTGGTTCGCGCTCCGCGGCCGCGACCTCGGGCACGGCGACACTACCGGTTTGCACGGCGATGAAACGCAGGTCCGGCAACCAGCCAACTGACAGTCAGGAACCCGACCGTCGCAAGCGCAGGAATCCACGGAGTCGGAAAACACGATCGCCCGGAAACACCGAACCTCAGCAGCTCGACCACGTGCGTGAGCGGCGAGATCATGGCGACGGACTTCGCCCACGCCGGCAGCGTCTCGATCGGCATGAAGACGCCGCTCACGAACAGAATCGGGAATCGAATCAGGTTCATCAACGTCATCGCCTCGAAGACCTCTCTGACCATGACGGACGCGATGAGCCCGAGGAGCGCGAATGTGGCCGCGCCGAGCAGGAGCCCGGCGGCCAACGCGAGCGGCCTGACGATGGTCATCCCCAGCAGCAGGACGAGGCCGGCAGTGAGAACGAGCGACGTGGCAACCCCGAACGCGGCAGCGCTCGCCGCCTTCCCAAGAATGATGGTGCGGTGGCTCACGGGCGCAATCAGCAGCCGCTGCAATGTCCCGGAGCGTTTCTCGAACGTGACCACGATCGCCGCCATCGACGTGTTGCCGAAGAGCAGGGTCATTCCGATGAGGCCCGGGGCCGCGGCCAGGTAGGTCGCCGGATTCCGGACGTAGATGGCGAGCAGGAGCACGGCCGGGAAGAGCAGGCCCCACGTGATGAGCGGCGGCTTGCCGTAGTAGCTCTCGATGTCCTTGCGGGCGATGAAGAGCGCTCGCGCGATCTGGCTCATTCGCCGGCCTCCCGGCCCTGGGCCGTCTCTTTCAGGATTGCCACGAAGGCGTCTTCGAGCGTCGCGCCGGACGAGTCCAGGCCGTCGATGCGGATCGAGCACCGCTCGGCGAAGGAGACAAGCTGGGCGAGCGCCGCGTGGATGTCGCTCACGCCGAGTTGCCACGCGCCGTTCACCTGCGACAGCGGCCGGACGGCGGGGCACGCGTCGCTCAATTCATTCGCGGCAACGTCGGCCGAGAAGGTCACGGAGACGGTCCGGACGCCTTCGACCTGGCGGCGGATTTCCGGCGTCGTGCCCTCGATGATCACCCGGCCCTTGTCGAGAATCAGCACGCGGTCCGACAGTTCCTCCGCCTCGGCGAGGTTGTGGGTTGTGAGAAAGACGGTCGTGCCGCGGGCGTTGACCGCGCGGATCAGCTCGCGCAGGGCCCGGGCGCTCGGCACGTCCAGGCCCGCGGAGGGCTCGTCGAGGAGGATGAGCTCGGGCGAATGTACGAGGGCCGCGGCGAGGGTCAGGCGGCGTTTCATGCCGCGGGAGAGCGAGCGGAACGGGGCGCCGGCCTTCTCCGACAGGCCGAACGCGGCCAGGAGTTCTTCGGCCCGTGCCCGCCGGGCCGAGCGCGACAGCCCGTAAAGCTCGCCGAGGTATTCGAGATTCCGGCAACAGGTGAGTTCGGGATAGAGGTTCGACTCTTCGGGGACGACGCCGATCCGCTGCTTCACCGCGACCGGGTCGCGGTCGATGTCGACGCCGCAGACGGTCACGTCACCGGCGTCGCGCGGAAGCAGTCCGCACAAGATGCCGATCGTCGTGGTCTTGCCCGCGCCGTTGGGCCCGAGGTAGGCGAAGATCTCGCCCTCGCCGACGGCAAAGGCGACCTCGTCGAGCGCGGTCAGGTCCCCGTACCGTTTGGTGAGCCCCGAGACCGTGATGACGGCGGGCCCGTCCGCCTCTGCGGTTGGCTGGTTCACTTCTCCGGCTTCTTGACGCAGGGGTGCTCGGGGTCGTCGCCGTGGCATTCCTTGATCTGCTCCGGCGAGCATTCCTCCGGCTTGCCCTTCAGCTTTTCCGGCTTCTCGCAGCCCTTTTTCTCTTCATCACACATCGCATCGCTCCTTTACGTTTCGGCGCGGTCGAGAGCGCGGCCACCGCGGCCTCGAACTCCGACAACGCCTTCCGGTCCAGCTCGTAGTGGACATACGTGCCGCGTTTCTCGGCGGAGACGAGCCCCGCCTCGCGGAGGATTCGCAGGTGCTGCGAGACCGCGCCCTGGGTCACGTCGAGCCGCGCGGACAGCGCCCCGACACACAGCGCGTGCCCCTTGAGCAGTTCGAGAATCCGGACGCGCACGTCGGCCCCCAGCGCCTTGGACATCTTCGCGAGTTCGTCCGCCCGCATCGCCCGTCCTTATTTCAGTATCCACACTTCAGTATCCGCTAATATACTAATACATGTGTCGGCGCTTGTCAAGGAGTCTTCACTGTCACAGACCCCCACTTTCGCGGATCACTGTGTAAGCGGCGTTCACGCCGCTTCGCGAGGCCCTTCAGGGCCAAGTTCAGGCCCCCGCTTTGAGCGGGGGGCATACATGCGGCCGTCTCTTCTCCACGTAGCCCCGTTTACGGGGCTTCCCCGAGCGGCTCAAGCCTGGCCCTCTGATGCCGGAAAAGCCCCGTGAACGGGGCTTCAGCCACAGAGGAGGCCTTGCTCGCTCCACCCGGCCTCAAAGGCCGGGCCTGGACTCGGAGCTGAAGCTCCTCGCGAAGGCCCGTGAACGGGCCTGAACGGCGGCTCGAAGAGGGACATGCGGTGTGGCTCCACCTACAATGGGAACTGCTTGAGGTCGATGGCGCCGCCGGACAGCTCGGCGTAGAGGGCGGCGGTTTCGGTGCACTCGCCCAGCCGGACGAGCGTCTTGCCGGGCAGGCCGAAGGCGTTGCGCTCAATGCCCGGCGCGTGCCAGTGGCCGATGACGATCGTGTCGGTGCCCGATTCGAACTCCGCCCGGAGCCGCGTCGGCGCCGGCTCGAGCTCTCGACGCTTCCGGCGCGAACGGCGGTTCGCGCTCAGCCAGCGATAGCCCGCCGCGAGCGCACCGCTCGCACACAGCGGCATCGCCTTCACAATCGTGCTCACCGGGAAGTGGCTCGTGACCGCCTTCGCGGCCTTGTGGAGCCAGTCGTTCTCGGTCAACTCGTCGCCGTGCGAGAGCATTAGCTTCATGCCGCCGACCTCGCCCCGCCAGGCGCCCGGCGACAGCCCGAGCCCATAGGGCATCAGGGTCGGCTGGTCGAGCAGGAAGTCGCGGTTGCCGCGGAAGACGACGACGTGCGTGCCCGACGCGGCCAGGTCGTGAAGCACCTCGAGCGCGACGGCGTGGCCCGGCATCGCGACGTGCCGCGGGCCGACCCACGCGTTGAAGAGATCGCCGAGGATGAAAAGCCACTCGGCGCCCTGCCCCACCTCGCCGATGAACCGGATGAACGCATCCGTCTTCGCGGTGTGCTCGGGCGGGAGATGCCAGTCGGAGACGAAGACCGTTCGCCCGTCGCCGGATGCCTCGTTCAAGTCGCCTCTCCTACTGTATGTGACTAGCGTGGGCGAAAAACGGGACAGGCAACGGGGTGCCAGTCCCTGTTTTTCGCCGACGTCAGTTCGCCGGGGAACGAGAATCCGGGCCGAAACCGGCAACCGTTGTTCGATACTGCCGTCTTCGCGTCATCTCATTTCCTTTCTGAGGAATGGGCGGCTGTACGGTGATTCTCGCAGCTACCTCCTATTCGCCGGCCGACGGATGCGCGGCCAGGGCGGCCTCGACCGCGTCGACGGTCGGCTCGACGCTGACGGGGACGTTCGCGAACGCGGACGCCTCGTCGAGGTAGTAGTCGTTCGCGGCGGCCGAGAACTTCGAGCCGTGCGCCGAGAGCACGACGACGACGCGGTCGCCCTGCCCGACGACGCCCTTGTCGCGGAGCTTCCGCAGCCCGGCGACGGCCGTCGCCGAGTTCGGGCAGATGGGAATCCCGCTCCGGTCGATGATGGCCTTCGCGTCCATTATCTCCTGCTCGCTCGCCTGCTCCATCAGCCCGTCGAAGAACTTGATCTCGCGGACGGCCTTCTTGAAGCTGACCGGATCGCCGATCTGCATCGCGCTCGCGACCGTCTTCTTCGCCGTCATCGGCCGGAGTTCGCTGAACCCGTCGAGGTAGCTCAGGTAAACGGGGTTCGCGTGCTCGGCCTCGACCCCGACGAGCCGCGGCTTCTTGTCAATCACGCCCAGCTCGAAAAGCTCGCGCATCCCCTTCCCGATCGCCGAGATGTTGCCCGCGTTGCCGACCGGCACGATGACGAAGTCGGGCGCCTCCCAGCCGAGCTGATGGATCGCCTCGATCACGATCGCCTTCTGCCCCTCGATCCGCACGCTATTCATCGAGTTGAGGAGGTAGACGCCGCACCGCTCGGTCACTTCTTTCACGACGCGCATGCAGCCGTCGAAATCAGTCTTGAGTTGGAGCACGACGGCCCCGGACGAGATGGCCTGCGAGAGCTGCTCGACCGATATCTTGCCCTCGGGCAGGAGGACGATGCACTGGAGTCCGGCCCGCGCGGCGAACGCGGCGAGCGCCGCCGACGTGTCGCCCGTCGACGCGCACGCGACCCGCCGCACGCCGAGGTGCTTCGCCCACGAGACCCCGGCGACCATCCCGCGGTCCTTGAAGCTGAGCGTCGGGTTCATCCCCTCGTGCTTGAGGTGGAGGTCGTCGACGTCGATGTGCTCGCGGATGCGCGACCCGGCGCGATAGAGGGGCGTGTCGCCCTCGTCGAGCGTCACGATCTCGTCGTCGGGCAGGTCGGGCAGGAGGAGGTCCTTGTACCGGGCGAAGGTTCCGCGGCCCTTGCCGCGCTCGAAGTGCTCGCGCCAGGCGGCGCCGTCGCGGCCGAACGAGTCGAGGTCGGAGATGACCTCGAGCAGGTCGCCGCAGTCGCACTTGAAGCGGATCTCTTCGAGCGGGTATTCGGCGCCGCACTCGATGCACCGGAACTTCGATTTCATTGGATTCGCGTCGCTCCGTCCGTGTTGATGCGTGAGATGGTTGCGGTCGAGTCCGCGTTGTTCGAGGCGAACGCCGCGCCCATCGCCTCCGCGATCTCGGGCGCCCGCGCGGCATCGTTCGTCACGGCGAAGACCGACGGGCCCGCGCCGCTGATCGTGCAGCCGAGGGCGCCGGCGTCGATTGCCGCGGCCTTCACGTCGTCGAACCCCGCGATGAACCGCTTCCGCAGCGGCTCGACGACTACGTCGACGACGTTCCGGCCGACCTGCTCGGCGTCGTTCGCGCGGATGCCGTCGAGCAGGCCCGCGAGATGCTTGGCGTTCTTCTCAAGCACGACCTCCTTCGGCGGCACGACCTTCCGCGCCTCGGCCGTCTCGACGACGAAGTCGGGCGCGACGTCGACGACGATCAGGTCGTCGACGCCACCGAGCACGTCGATCTCCAGCGGCTCGTAGCTGCGGATATGAACGAACCCGCCGAGGAGGCACGGGGCGATGTTGTCGAGATGCCCGCCCGCCTCGCAATCGCGCACGGCCGGGATCAGATCGCTCTTGCCGATCTCCGCGTCCGCCAACAGCCCGACGGCATACGCGGCGGCGACGATGCTGGCCGCGCTCGAGCCGAGCCCGCGCCCGAGCGGCACGCCCTTCCAGAGCGCCAGCTCGACGCCGAGACCGGACGCGTCGATCACGCGCCGCGCCGCCTCGACCGCCAGGTTCTCGCCGGGGTCCGCCGGCAGATTCTCGCCGTTGAAGACCTGCACAAGCCGGACGCCCGCGTCGGCCTTCCGCGCAAGCACGACGTCCGACGGCCCCTCGAGGCAGGCGCCGAGCACGTCGAACCCCGGGCCAAAGTTCCCGACCGTCGCCGGGGCCGACACGGCGACATCGTAGTCGCCGAGCAGCGGCCCCAGCTCTGCGGGGAAATCCGGCGGCTGTTCGAGATAGTTGACGATCGTCACGGGCTCAGTCCAGCTCGCCTTCGATTCGGACCACGACGCTCGCGTCCTTGACGAAGCCCTGCGCGTCGATCTCGCGGATCGCGTCCCGCAGCGCGCGCTCCTGGACGACGTGCGTCAGCATCACGACCGGGACGGTCGGCGCCTGCGTCTCTTTCTGCACGACCGACCGGATGCTGATCTTGTGGTCCGCGAGGATGCGGGTGATTGTCGCCAGCACGCCGACCTGCTCGAGCACGGTGAACCGGACGTAGTAGTGCGACTCGATGTCGTCGATGGCGGTGAATGCGACGTCTTCCGGCTCCTGCTCGTCCGCCCTCTGGAGCACGATGTCGACCACGTTGCCGACGACGGCCGCGGCCGTCGGCAGTTGCCCCGCGCCCTTGCCGTAGTACATCTGCTCGTCGACGAACCGGCCCTTGACGAAGACCGCGTTCAACTCGTTCCGCACGTCGGCGAGGAGGTGGCTCTTGTGGATGAGGACGGGGTGGACGCGCAACTCGGCCCGGTCCCCGTGGCGCTTGGCGATGGCGAGGAGCTTGATCGCGTAGCCGAGTTCGTCGGCGTACGCCATGTCCTTGTCCTCGATCCGCTCGATGCCTTCGACGTGGACGTTCGAGATATCGGACCGGATGTTGAACGCCATGAGCGTGAGGATGACGAGTTTCTGCGCGGCGTCCATGCCGGAAACGTCGAAGGTCGGGTCGGGCTCGGCGAACCCGAGCGCCTGCGCGTCGCGGAGCGCCGCGTCGTAGGTGCAGCCCTGCTCCATCCGCGTGAGGATGAAGTTCGTCGTGCCGTTCAGGATGCCGTAGAGCGACGTGATTTCGTCGGCGACAAGCGACTCCTTGAGCGACTTGATGATCGGGATGCAGCCGCCGGCGCTCGCCTCGAACTTGATGTTGACGCCGTGCTCGCGCGCGACCTCGAAGAACTCGGCGTAGTGCGCGGAGACGACGGCCTTGTTCGCGGTGACGACGTGCTTGCCGCGGCGGAGGGCGTCGAGTATGTGGGTCCGTGCCGGCTCGACCCCGCCGATCAGCTCGATGACGACGTCGATCTCGTCGTCGTCGAGGATCGCGGCGACGTCATCGCCGAGGACGCAGCCTTCGGGGAGCACGTCCTTCCGCTCGTCGATGGCCTTGTCGACGATCGTCTTGAGGCGCAGGTCGATGCCCGTCTTGGCGCGGATGCGGCCCCCGCTGTCCGCAAGGACCCGCAAGACGCCCTGCCCGACGTTGCCGACGCCCATCAGGCCCAGTGTGATGGTTTTCGCTGGCATGGGTCGCCCCGTTCAAACAAACCAGTGGGGCGGACATTCCTGTCCGCCTTCGGGCAGGCAGCGGTACCTGCCTCGCCACGCACACCTATCCCGTGCTCTCCGGCGAGTCGATGCGGCCGTACAGCGCCTCGAGCGCGGCCCGCGAGTGCAGGAAGAAAGGCCAGGTGCGGTCCCCGGCGACGGCCCGCGCCGCCTCCAGGTTTCCGGCCTGTTTCTCGGCAGCCAGTATATGCGTCGCCAGCCGTTCCTGCAACTGAGACGCGATCCTTTTGGACTCGGCGTAGGCCTCGCGCCGCTCGCGCTTCGAGAGGCCCTGCGGGCTCAGCAGCGCCGTGCGCCGTTCCGCCAGGCCGCGGGCCTCGGCGTCGTCGGGCAGAAGCTCGCCGACGAACCGCTCGGGCGTCGTTCGCATCCTGCGAATCCGCTGGCGCATCTCGACGAGGTCCGCGTCGGTGGGAGCGCTCGCTATGGGTTTGATGAGGAGCGTCGCCGACGCGACCGCGTACGTGGGCGGCTCGACGCCGAAGAACTCGCGGATGATGGCGTCGTTCACGGGCTCGTAGTTGGCGCCGCCGATTCCGTGGACGAAGAGGTCGCAGCAGAAGAGGCGGAAGAACATCGTCATCGCGAGGCCGCGCGGGCGCAGCTTGCGGCCGGCGTCGGCGAGGCGCGCGAGCGCCGCGGCCGGATCGGCGATGTCGCCGGGGCCGACGAGCAGCGGGCGGCGGCCCTCGCGCGGCCGCCACGTCCAGAACGGCAGCTCAACCTTGTCGTCCTTGCGGCTCAGATTTGGCGACGGCTCGGTCGGGTTCGTGATGCCGCGTCTCGCGCGGTGCCCGTCGAGCGCGCCGTTATAGCTGTCCGCGAAGCGGTCGGCGTGCGCGATGAGGTGCGCGCAGAACGCACGAAACGCATCGGTCTCGGCAAGAGCGCTGACGGGCAGTTCTACGTTGCGAACGTTGAAGCTCTCTTCGATCCGGCGCCGTGGGCGCGTCACAAACCCCGGGAGGTCCTTGATCGGCTCGGCCGCGGCGGCGAACTCAGCGGCGATCGTGTCCCCGAGGGTCGCTCCCGCGAGACACGCGACCTCGGCCAGCGCGTCGCGGGCGCCGGGCGGCACCTCGATCTCTTCCGCGGCAACGGCCGCCGGGCAGTCGATGAAGGGGACGTCCGCCGCCGCGAGCGCCCCGTCGACGACGGCCGGCACCGTGATCGTCCGCAGGTCGACCGTGTCGTTGTCGACGATGAAGTTGACGCCCGCGCAGCCGAGCTGCGTCGCCAGGCGCGAGACGAGGTGGTTCTTGAACCAGACGCCGGGGTGCGGCAGGACGGGCTGGTGGCCGGTCGCGACGACGAGGTCGGACGGCGCGGCGCCTGCGGCCTCGAAGATGCTGGAGCGCGTCCGGTCCGCGAGGACGGGTGCGGGGATACCGAGCACGTTGAAGTCGTACGATTTGCGCAGAGCCGCGTTCGCCCGCACAAGATCGGGCAGATCCGCGAAGGGCGGGTCCAGAACGATGCCGCCGTCCTCGGGCGGGATTTCGTGTCGATTGGGGCGCGCCATAGCCCCATGTAACCGTTTGTCGGCCGCGAGGTCAATATGCTATATTCCTCCGAGTGGATACTCTGAACGCGGGCTACTCCGGCGTAGCGGTCTTTGGCCGTGACGAACGGGCCGTTCCGTGGCACGGCCATCTTGGCCGTGCGTCACACGCCCATCTTGGGCGTGCACCTCACGGGCAGGATGCCCGTGGGACTCACGGGCGGGACGCCCGTGCCACGATAGAGGAGGCCCGCCGTCTTCGTCTGCCCGCGTTCAAAATATCGACTCTATTCCTCCTCGCCGGCGCCGGCGTCCGGCCGCAGGCGTATCCGGGCGAGCGGTCGCGCGTGAAATGCACGCGCCCTATGGCGCTATCGAAGAGGCGGCGTCTTGAGCCCGAAGGGCTCCAATTCGCCAGCCCAGGGCGAAGCCCTGGGAAAGAGCGGGGCAAACACGGAAGCCCTGTAAGGGCGATAGAAGGTTTATGGCGCCCTTACAGGGCTGAATATGGAACGCGCCGGTTACCCAGGGCTTCGCCCTGGGCTAGTGAACACGGCCCCTTCGGGGCAAGAAGCGGGCCTTTCAGCGCTCTCGCATTGCAGGGAAGAGCCACGTGAGTGGAGGCTGCGGAATCGGAAGCGTGGATGACTGGCGGCGAACGCTGGACGAGCTGGCCGAGGCGGGGCTGCTGCGCCGACCGGTGACGGTCGGGGGCCCGCAGGGCCCGCGCGTCCGCGTCGACGGCCGCGACCTCCTCTGCTTCTGCTCGAACAACTATCTCGGGCTCGCCGGCCATCCCGCGTTGGCCGAGGCGGCGAAAGCGGCCGCCGATGAATATGGCTCGGGCGCGGGCGCCTCCCGACTCGTCTCCGGCACAATGGCCATCCACCGCGAACTCGAAGAGGCCGTCGCACGATTCAAGGGCGCCGAGGCCGCCATCGTCTTCCCGACCGGATACATGGCGAACGTCGGGACGATCTCGACCCTCGTCGGCAAGGGCGGCTCGGTCTACTGCGACCGGCTCAATCACGCGAGCATCTTCGACGGCTGCCGACTCTCCGGCGCGACCCTCCGCGTCTATCCGCACAGGGACGCGGGCAAGCTCGACGAGCTTCTCGCCCGCGAACGCAAGAGCCGGGCGCTCGTCGTCACGGACACGGTCTTCAGCATGGACGGCGACCTCGCGCCGCTGCCCGATCTGGTCGAGGTCTGCGACCGCCACGGCGCGATGCTGATGATCGACGAGGCGCACGCGACGGGCGTCCTCGGCGAACACGGCCGCGGCGCCGTGGAGCACTTCGGGCTGGACAAGGAACGGCAGGCCGGCGGACAGGAGTCCAGCCTTCTGAGCCAGCCACGCGAAGAAGGCCATCCGCCCCACCAAGAGAACCCGGGCGCATGTCCAGTGGGGCAGACATTCTTGTCTGCCTTGCCAGAAGATCTCATCGTGATGGGCACGCTCAGCAAGGCGGTCGGCTCACTTGGCGGGTTCGTCGCGGGGAGCCGCGACCTCATCGACCTGCTCGTCAACAAGGCCCGCAGCTTCATCTACACGACCGCCCTGCCGCCCGCGGTCTGCGCGGCATCGCTCACGGGGCTCCGCATCATCGAGACCGAGCCGGAACGCCGGGCCGCGCTCTGGGACCGGGCGAGACAGTTGCAGGACGGGCTCCGCTCGCTCGGCCTCGACGTCGGGCCGACCGAGACACCCATCACGCCGCTGATTGTCGGCGAGTCGGCCGCGGCCGTCGAGCTGTCGCAGGAACTCCTTGAGCGCGGGATCCTCGCGCCCGCCATCCGCCCGCCGACCGTGCCCGAGGGCACCGCCCGCATCCGCCTGACCCCAATGGCCACGCACACGCCCGCGGACATCGATACCCTCCTCGCCGCGCTCGAGTAGGTCGTGACAGCCCCATCCTCGCTGCAGCCCAGCAACATCGCTATCCTACTGACATACTAGGGGTTACGGCGCCCGCGCCACGAGGCGGGCGCACCGGCGATGCGCCGACGCAACCGCACACGAATCGGGAATACGGAGCGTGAACCGCCCATCGCAGAAACTGTCAGCACATAACACATTTCAGTACAGGCACTTACGTTTCATGGCGCAAATACTATGAAAAGGGTAGGGTTTGTGGCACGCCACGTGCTGTATGGCAGGCCGGTTTGGACGTGAGCCGCGCTCTCGGGCGTCGGTCGCGCTCGTGGCGTCCGTGGGCCGGAACTGGATTTGTGCGTGCGCTTTGCCCGCGCCCGCAACGTGAACGTACGTACATCGTGCGTGCGCACAGGTGCGCCGATCGTGGAGCTTGGGTCGGGCCGCGCCATCGTGTAAGGGCGCTCCGTCAACGCGGGACTATGCCCAAGGCATGGCCGCGCGCCGAGGAATAGTATGCGCCGGAAGCGGCCACGGGGCCGCTGCGCAGGCAGGGGAAAGAGAGAGGAGGTGGTGCGGGATTCGGATGAGGATATGGTGGGGCCGGACACGGTGTCCGGCTCACGGTTTCTCTGAAGTGCTGTGAAAGGAGGTGATACACTTGAAAGCACACATATGTCTGGTCCTAGTTCTCTGTGCGGCTTGGGCCGTGTCGGCGAACGCCATCGGTGGCGTCGTCATCGACGACTTCGACACCGGCAACGTGATCTATACCGGCCCGAACAACTCGTTCGAGCCGACGCCGACCGTCCCCGGATCGATGGGCGGGAACCGCGCGACGAATCTTGATCTCCAGGGAACAAGCTTGGAGATCAACGATCCAGGCGGGACGCTCAACTCGACCGGGTTCCTCGCGTTCAGTAACGACGTGGGGGTCCAAGGGACACTGACGATGCAGTGGGACGCTCCAAGTCCCGGTGTTGACCTGACCAATCTCGGTGCAGACAACGCCTTCGAGTTCGTGTTCCTGAACTCGGACCAGCCGGCATCGCTCTTCCTGGACGTCACGGATGACATCGGCGGCAACGACGTCGTGATGGAGGGCGTTGGGACGGGGCTTAACTTCGGTCTTCCGGTCCTGTTCTCGTCGTTCTCGGGCGTGGATTTCACGAAGATCGTGACCGTGACGCTCACCTTGACGCCGGTCAATGATTTCGGAGGTGACTACGCCTTAGACCTCCTGGAGTCGACGCACGTCAACATCGTGCCGGAGCCGGCTGGCTTGTTGTTGCTGGCGGGCGGACTGCTTGGGGTCAAGGCGAGGAAGAGGCGGCGCTAACGCGCCAAAGCTGCAATGTGACCCAATGGGGGTGAGCGCGGCGCCAGCCGGCGCCGCGCTGCACGCCCTCCGTATGCCCGCGTGGAACGACCGCGCGACGTCGGTTCTGCGCCGACCCGTTGGTGTGCGCGCTGTGTGCTGGTGCGCCCGGCGCCCTGCGTTGTTCCGCGCCCTCTGTGCCGGTGCGCGCTCGCGCCTTCGTCTCCGGTGCGCCGCTGACTATGCGCCTTCTTCGCGCGCGCTGCTCCGCGCCGCGCTCTGTTCCGCGCGGCCCCTTTCCATAATCCGATCGCCGCCCCCGAGCGCAGCCTGAGCGAACTTGACAGCCGCGCCCTGGGCTCAGTACCATGGTTGTGTCGTTCTGGACAGGATGGGAGCCACCGAAGGTTCGCCGCCGGGCCACGCCCGGCGAGAGAGGACGGGAATCATGAACAACGCGTATGAATCCAGACATCCGGTTGCGTTCGAGGCGCTCGAGCCGCGGCTGCTGCTCGACGGCAACGTCACGATGGCGGCCGACAAGGTGCTCGAAGTCGTCGGCGACGGGGCCGACAACGCGATCGTCATCGACGCCCCGGACGTCGGGCAGATCCGTGCCACCGGGGTCGGCGGGACGACGGTCAACGGCGGCGCCGAAGCGACCATGGCGTGGGCCGGTGACATCACCGTCCTCATGATGGCAGGCAACAACAACATCCACCTCGACACCGTCGAGGTCGCCGACGACCTCAGGATCGAGATGGGAGGCGGCGCCGACACCATCCGCCTCGAGAACTCGGTCGTCCGCGGCAAGACCACGATCTCCACGGGCGCGGGCGCCGACCGGGTCGACGTCGACCCGACTCAACTCGACGGCAAGGTCAGCGTGGCGACCGGAGACGGCGCCGACCGGATCGACTGGGGCGAAGTGACGCTCAACAACAAACTCACCGTCACCACGGGCGGCGGCGCCGACACGTTGGAGTTCGACACCTGCGTGTTCAACGGCAAGATCAAGGTTAGGACCGACGCAGGCGCCGACATCATCAAGGTCACCAGCTCCACCGTCAACGCCGGCGCCGGCATCGACACGGGCAAGAAGGATAACGGTTGGGACACGTTCGAGAGCCACGACACGACGTGGTTCAGCAAGCTCTCGCTCAAGACCGGCGGCGGCCAGGACACGGTCGAACTCGAGAACGACGGCATCGGCACGTTCCACGGATCGGTCAAGCTCGACACCGGGGACGGCGAAGACAACGTGACCATCGACGACGAGACGTTCAACGGGAAGGCGACCGTCAAGCTGGGCGACGGCGACGACACGATCATCATTCAGGACACGGACATCGCCGGCGCCATGAAACTCGACGGCGGCAAGGGCAACGACACCTACGAGAACCGCGGCGGCATCGCGCTCCTGGGCAAGGGCACGTTGACCCTCAAGGGCCTCGAGGTGCTCATCTAGCGGCCGGTCTCCAGACGGCCGAGCTATGCTGCGCGAGAAGAGCTCCGAGCGGACGGAGGCGGACCGGTCAGTCGGCCTCAGAGGCGAACTGGGCAGGGAGCCGAGCGAGCGCGAACGCCGTCAGTTTCTCGGCGGAAGCCGCGGCTTCGTCGGCCGCGTCCTCCGACGGCCAGAACGTCTCATCGTAGCGAAGCTCGACCGCGTAGGGCGTCAGCGGCTCGACGTCGGGGAGAAGCGGGCCGAACGACTCGTCGCATCCCGATGCCAGCCGGACCAGCTTGCTCAGGTTGTGCGTGAAGGGGAACTCGACGTCGTGATGCGTCAGGTAGGCCCTGAGCGCCTTCTCGACGGCCTGCTGCGCGTGGAAGCACGCGGCATCGAGCGCCCCGGCCTCGCGCGACGCCTTCATCGCGACGAGGTCGCTCCGCGCCTTCCGCAGCCGCCCGCGAACGAGATCAGGCGTCGCGTTCATACAGCACCTTCCCCTCGCGCAGAGCGGTGGTCACGAAGGCCCGGGCCACCTCGCTCCAGTCATGGACCTCCGCCGGCGTGTAGACCATGACCTCGACCTCGACAGGCAGGTCGGCCAGGGCGGTGTACGCGGCGCAGGCCCGTCGGTAGCGGGGCTTGTCCGACTCCTGAATGACGAGCACGTCGAAGTCGCTGTTGGGGCGGGCGTCGCCGCGGGCACGGCTGCCAAACAACACGATCTTCTCCGGCTGGAGGACGCTTCGGATTCGCGCGACGATGCGGTCGAGCAGCGTGTCTTCTCTCATTCCACACCTTCCGCCAAAGCAGGCGCCGGAGCCCGCCCCACGCCGGCCATTATATCATAGCGGCCCCCGACGCGGCCGGTCAAGCTCGGCGCTCTACTGAGAGTGGACACTGTGAACGCGGGCTACTTCCCGGAAAGCCGGGACAGCCAGCGGGTGGCAGTCCCGGTTTTCCGGCCCTGGCGGCGCGCGAGTGGGGCGAAGAACGGGAGGGGGACATGTACCGGAAGCCCCTTCCGTCTTCGGCGGAAGGGGATCGGTACGTGTCCCCAGACCGAAGCGCCCCGCGTTCAGAATATCCGCTCCTATCCCAGATCGGCGGCGTGCTTCGCCACGGCGGCGTCGATGGCCGCGAGTTCATCGTTTGTCAACTCAACATCACCCGCGGCCGCGTTCTCGATCGCCTGCTTCGGATTGCGCGCGCCGCAGAGCGCGTGCGTCAGCCCCGGCTGACAGACCGCCCACGCAATCGCGAGCTGCGCGAGCGTGAGGCCGAGCCCGTCGGCGATCGGCCGAAGCTCGGCCACGACGGCCGCGACCGCCCGCCGGTTCTCGACGCTGAACGCCGCCTTCCAGCGGCGCTGATCCCCCTCGGCAAACTCGTGGTCCGGGCCGATCTTCCCCGTCAGCAGCCCCTGCTCGAGCGGCGAGTACGCGAGCATCGCGATCCTGTGCTCGCGGCAATACGGAAGCCGGTCGGCCTCGATGGCCCGGTCGAGCGCGCTGAACCGCTCCTGGTCGGTGTCGAGCGGGCCGACGGCGCGGTACTCGCCCATCTGCTCGACTGTCACGTTCGACACGCCGATGGCGCGGATCTTCCCCTCGTCCTTGAGCGTCATCAGGCACGCCATCGTGTCGGCGATGGGCGTCGTCGTCGTCGGCCAGTGCGTCTGGTAGAGGTCGATGGTCTCGGTGCCGAGCCGCGTCAAGCTCTGCTCGAGTTCGTGTCGGACCGAGTCGGGGCTGAGGCATCGGTAGACCTTGCGGGTCGCGGTCGCCTCGTCGGCGCGGCCGCGTTCGTCGGCATAGAATCCGAACTCGCCCCGCTCGCCGTCCCAGACGAGGCCGCACTTGGTCGCGAGCACGACGTCGTCGCGCCGGCCGGCGATGGCCCGGCCGAGAATCTCCTCGGACAGCCCGAACCCGTAGCCCGGCGCGGAATCGATCAGGTTGACGCCCGCGTCGAGGGCGGCGTGGATGGCCGCGACCGCCTCCGCCTCATCGGTCCCGCCCCACATCCATCCGCCGATGGCCCACGCGCCGAACCCGACGACCGACGCCTGAATCCGCGATTGTCCCAGAGGCCGATACTTCACGATATGCTCTCCGCACGTTTCCCGAACCCACACCCGCCCACAGCCGCCGGCACCCGCTCGCAGCCGCTCGGGGCGACACCGATCTTGTACCCCGAATCCCCGCGAGATTCAAGCGCCGCTCTGCGACGAGCACTCCCCGTACCGCTGCTCGGCTGAGAGTTGATATTTTGATCTCGGGGTGCGGAAGCGCGCGAGCGCGCGCTTCTCGTGGCACGGGCGTCTCGCCCGTGTGTCTCACGGGCATCCTGCCCGTGTGAATGTGCCGTGGGTAGGGGTGTGACACACGCCCAAGCCCGTCCTGAGCGAAGCCGAAGGGATGGGCGTGTGACGCACGGCCAGGCCTGCCCTGAGCGGAGCCGAAGGGATGGCCGTGCCACGGGCCCTGTCGCTCGACGCCGCGGGCGGCAACCACGGCAGGAGTCCCCGAGTTTGAAGTATCGACTCCTCGGCTGATGATGACGTGCAAGAACGGGCGTCGGTCGGATATAATGTACCGGCGGCTGCGGGCTGTTCCGGAGCGGGAGGACGGTTCATGATGCGTCGGATATTACACCTCTTGTTCATGGGGCCAACTCCATATCGGCGGCTGCGCATGCTCGACGGAAAGCTCCAGCGTAAGGTCGCTCGGGGCCGATACGAGCCGATCGAACCGGAAAGCATCACCCCCGTCCGAGAATACGAGTGCACCAGGCAGGAAGGAGAGGGCAAATGAGAGCCAGAAGACTGGGCGTTATCGCCGCAGTCATTATCTTCGGAGCGTTGATTTCGGCCCTGCTACTGCGAGCGACGACAAGCGCACGTGAGCGGGAGAAGTCGGAAACACCGCAGCCGCCGAACTTGGAGGAACGGGTCTATAAGGTGTTCCTCGCACGCGCGCAACCGGACATGATGGCCCTGCATGAAAGGGAGCCTTTCTTCGAGTTCGTAAGGCGGCTCGCCAAATGGAAGACGGGGACACTGAGCGCTGAGGAGATGCACGCCTCTCTGGGATGGGAGAAGAGAGAGTGGGAGGCGCGCTTCGTCGTGCCCAGGCGCAAGCTCCGTCTGGGAGAAGAACTCAAGCTTGCGATTGTTCTCCACAATCCGTTGGACAGGCCCCAAGTGGTCTTCCCTTTTGAGCGCGTGCGCTACACGGAAAGAGGAAAAAAGGACAATGGGACGAGGGTCTGCGGATACAGCTTGCAGGAGGAGCCACAGCCGGCCGGGCACCTGTATGTGGTTCCGCCCCACGATGAGTTGGTCATACCCGTGTCCCTTCCGCCGGAGCCAGCGGGCACTTGCCGTGTCAACTTGGACATTCGACTCAGCAGCTTCGTGGACGCCAGTGGGGAGCACGCCTATGAGCTCAAGACGCTGGCGACCGGGGTTGTCGAGTTCACGATCTACGAAGCCGACAACTGATCCTGCGTCCGGACGGAAGTTCGGAGGGCGCCTCACTCAATTCGCTCGGTGCGGCCGAGATACTGTCGCCCCCAGACGCTATGACTTCGATTGGGAGGACTAACCCGCATTTCTCACCGGGCTCTGAACGGGCAGGTCGCAGGGCGATGTG
>CAYLQD010000030.1:0-34270 GCA_964385685.1 uncultured Planctomycetota bacterium
TCGACGAAGACGGGGTGCCGGCGTCAGCCGCGTGCCCCGGCTTCGTCGCCCCGCCACGTGTGGCGGGCATCGCCCCGTCGTCTTCGGCGGGCAGCCGCGGGTCGGGCCGCTCCTTGCCACGGCGCCAGATGAGCCGCTCGGCGACCTGCCAGTCGCGATCGAAGAAGCCGGCGACGACGGCCTCGTTCGTCTTGTCGTAGTCGACGCCCTCCCGGAAAACCACGAAGTCGGGCAGGAGGTCGAGCTTGTGGTTAGGCGAGAGCCGCGCGCCGTGCGGCAGGCCCGAACGCACGACGACGAGCCGCGACGGATTGAGCGGATTCGGATAGGCCATCACCAGCCCGTGGGTCGCGTTGCTGTACGCCTGACCCCGAAACTTGAACCCGCCGTCCGTGATCCGGATCGGCAGCTTGTCGGCGATCTTGCGGAGCACGGAGTTCTCCGACGGCGTGCCGTAGAGGATCAGGTTCGAGTCGCGGATGTCCTGCTCGGTGACCTGCACGTCGGCCTTCACGGCGGGCAGCGATTTCGTGAACAGATACCACTCGACGGCGGCCCGTTGCCGCTCGCCGTTGAACCGCTGGATGTCGGCCCGCTCGCCGGCGCCGGTCCCGACCACGATCGTGAACCGCGAGCCATAGGCCTCCTTGACGGGCCCGCACAGCCGCGGCGTCTTGCGGAGCTTGCCGACGTGCTTCATCGGCTCGACGTCGAACGTCACCGGGCCGGGCGCCGAGACGGTCTGCTCCTTGCCGTTGATCTTCACCAGAAGCCTGGGCTTCTCGCCGACGAGTTCCTTCGGGAGGTCGAGCCGGAGCGATGCGACGTTCTCCGTTCGCACGTCGAGCGCGGTCCGGTCTTTGTTGAACGTGGCCCGCACGCGAACCGGCCGGCCCCACTGGGCGAGTTCGAGCACCGTGACCCAATACGCCCGGCGGTACTTGATCGTCCGGGTCGTGAAGTCGACCGCGGCCGGCCGCGCGGCGCGCCTGCGCGCCGCCATCCACTTGAAGGCGGCATCGTCGCGCAGGACGTCGCTCATGATCCAGTGGTCTTTGCCGGGCAGGCCGCGGAGCGTGACGTCGCACCCGGCCGCGCGGAGCTTCGCCTCGAGCCGCCGCGGCTGCTCGACCTTCACGAGCGAGTCTTCGCCGCCGTGGAACATCAACACGGGCAGGTTGCGGAAATTGCCGGCCATCTCGGCGCCGAACTCCGTGTCGATCAGGTGCCGCTTATACGGCTCGACCTTGTCGCGGTCGAGGTTCTGCCAGAGGTAGTAGTCGGCGCGGCTCGAGACCGCGACGATCCCGGCCCACAGGTCGGGATAGTGCCCGCCGACGGTGAACGCGCCCATCCCGCCCATCGAGTAGCCGAAGAGGAAGACGCGGTCGGCATCGATCGGATGCCGCTGCGCGAAGAGCTGGAAGACGGTCAAGATGTCGGCCTCGCCGATGCCCTGGAAGTCGGTGTTGCTCCGGGCGAACGGGACGACGAGATAGAAGCCATACTTGTCGCAGTGGTCGAGCAGCCGCCGCGGGATCATCTCCCAGTTCAGCTTGTCGAGGTCGGGGCTGTAGCCGTGGAGGTAGACGATCACGGACAGGTGGCGGACACCGTCGTGCTGCTTCGGCACGTAGACGTAGTAGGGCTGGGGCGTGTCGTCGACGGTCGAGAAGTACGCGCGTTCGCTCAGGCCGGGCACGCCGACGGGCTGGCGCTTCTGCCCCTCAAGCCGGGTGATGGCGCGGTCGCATCCGGTCAGTTCCCCGACCACGCGCTTCGCAATATCGGCCGGGTCGCCCTGCCGCAACGCGAAGAGCTGCGCCTTCTCGATCCGGAGCCGCGCGAGCGCGATGTCGGGATTGATGTATCGCTGGCGCGGGCCGAGCTGCAGCTCGACGTCTGCGAGGCGGCTGCCGAGCTTGCGCAGCCAGCCGGATACGCCCTCCGCCGTATAGAACACGCCGCTCTGCCGGCCAACCTGGGCCTCGCCGATCAGCACGTCGGCCCGGGCCGTATACGTCGGCTCCTTGGTGCCGTCGGGCACGAGCCAGGCGAGCGCGGCCCCGACGGCCGGGGCGCCCGTCGCCCTAAGCGCTTGGGGCTCAAAGACCTTTGCGTCGCCGCCGGCGTGATCGAGAATCCGGACCTGCACCTTCGCCTCGGCCCCGAGGACCGGATAGCCCGCGGGCGCGCGCAGTTCGAGCGCGAGGCGTTGGCCCGCGCGGACAATGCCCGAGCCGAGGCCGCCGAACGCGAGCGACTCCGCCAGGAGCGCGCCCTCGCGTTGCTTCGGCACGTGGAGCATCACGTCAACCGGGACCGGCGTGCGCTCGGCGCCGAGCTTGATGAACGAGAGATTGAAGAGCGCCGCCGCGCCGCGCGACACGACCTTGAGCAGCAGCTGGTGCGACTTGCCCTTCTCCAGGTTCAGCTTGACGGGTTTCTGGACGTGCGGGCGGTTGTCGGCCGCGGGCTCGAGGACGGGCTTGCCGTCGAGCCAGATCGCGCCGTTCGCGCCGATGGTCGCGAAGACCTCATACGTTGCCGTCTCCCGCGCGCGCAGTTCGCACGCGGCATAGATGACCGAATCGCCCCGTTCGCGGCAGTAGGCCGAGAGAGTGACGACGGCGCTGTTGAACGCGTGCCCCTGCCACTTGACGGGGCCGGCTCCCTCGGCGTGGCGGAACCCGCTCGTCTCGCCCATGTCTTTGGGCAGGAAGTCCTTCGTGAAGTCCGACTGGTCTTCGAGCGGAAACGCGGGCGACAGGAGCCACGTCGTGACGGATCCGTCCGGCGAGAGCCGGCACTCGACGGCCTCGGCGCCGCGGAGGCCGAGCAGAAGGAACGCCGCGGCGGCCGCGGCGATGCGTCCTGCGTGTCCGAAACGCTTCATCATTTCTCCAGCACCTTGAGTTCTTTGACCGGGGTGCCGTCGGTCCACTTGCCCATGTGGCGCTGTTCGGGCGTGTTGCCGAGCGCGTGCTTCCGGTTGGTTCCCCGGCAATCCGCCTCCTCGCAATTCGGATTGCCGCAGAATGCGGCGTCGGTCAGGGCGTCGAGCAGCTTCCACGTGCCGTAGTAGTCGTACGCGTCGGTGCCGGCCTTGGTCCAGTCGACGACGGAGCGCTTCCTCGGCGCGGCCGGGACCGAGTGGTGGGCTCTGAGCTTCGGCTTGCCGTGGTCGTCGGAGCGGAACGTGATGTAGTCGCGGTCCTTCGCCGGCAGATGTCCGATGCCGTTCCAGATGAGCTTCGCGGTCGCATCGCCGACGACGGGGTCCGCGTCCGCGACGGTCACGATCATCAGCGTGCCCTTCGGGATGGTCGAGTAGTCGCGGATGATGGTCTTGATCTCGAGGTCGACCTTGCCGAGTTTCTTTCCGAAGCGCGCGTGCCTCGGATCGCCGGGCTGGAGACACATGACGGCGCGGGGCTGGGGCAGGTCCTCCGTCGCCGCCATCGCCGCGACGTTCGCCGCCAGCACGCCGCCGAGCGAATGGCCGACCACGGCGACCTTCGTCTCGTCGGGCTCGACGCGCCCCTTCTTCTTCAGCTCCGCAAGCGCAAGCTTGATGCCTGCGATCGCGTTCGGCGTCATCTTCGACGGGAGCGTCGCCACGGTGGCCTGGTACTTCGGATGAATGACGACGTTCCCGCGGCGGACGAGGTGGGCGCTCCATTGCTCGTAGACGATCGGGTTCCAGACACCCCATCCGTGCAGGAAGATGATGACGGGCGCCTTCTCGGGCTTCGGGTCGTCGGGCTCGAGAATCCACACCTTCTTGCCGCCCCGGCCGACGCGCGTCTTGCGGACCTTGCCGTGCTTGTAGTCCCCCGACCCGCCGGGGCCGCTCGTCGGCTGCTCCGGCGGCTTCGGCTTGGCGGCATCCGCGCCGAGGACCGCGAACGGCACGATGCTGGCGAGCAAGAGCCCGATCAGTCGCGTTCTCCATTGGCTCATGAATCCTCCTCCCCGGCGTGCGCGGCCGGGCCACGGGTGCATTCTAGGGGCGGCCGCACCGCTCCGCAAGGGTGGACAGACGGGGACGGAGAACCGCGGCGGACGGGTTCCCGCCTATGTCAGCTTGGGGTGAGTGGTCGCCGGACGGGCTCTCACGCGATGCGGACGTCGAGGTCCTCGGCATCCGGGAGCCAGGCCGCCGGCCAGGTGTACTTGAGCTTGCCCTGCCTCAACGTGAGTTTCTTGACCGTGTCGGCCGTGACACCGAACGGCAGCGGCGCCTCGGTGAACTCGTCGCGGTTCTCGAGCGCCACGTTCATCAACGAGAGCTTCCCGATCTCGCTGGCGGCGATGTTGGCGTTCACATATAGATCCGTGCCCGCGCCCTTGTAGCCGGTGATCTTCACGCTCTTGAGCTCGAACCCGCTGAACAGGTCGATGATCGCCGGCAGATCGTTGACGCCGTCGCCGTTGCTGTCCTCCGCGAGCGAGCCGACGAACAGCGAGGCGTTGATCATGCTGCCCGTGCTGAAGGACTTCACGTCCGTCATCGTGATGCGGATGTTGGCGTTCTCCGTGTTCTCCGCCACGCGCATCTTCACGCCCTTCGACGACGTGCCGCCCATCGTGACGTTCGTCTCCTCGATGCTCCGGACATCAAGCTGCTCGATGATGCCGTTGGGCATGTTGATGCCGCCATCCATCAGGCGGCAGTCGCGGGCCCGGAGCTGCCGCAGCACGGCGTCTCCGCCGATGAAGTTGATCGCGGCCGTCCCATCCCCGCCGTTCGCCTTGAACGAGATCTGGTCCGTGTCCGCGTTGACGATCATTGAGTCCAGCACGGCTCCCGCGTCGGCCTTGAGCTTGCCGCCCCTCTGGCTGATGGGCGAGTCGCTGACGAACGTGAACGTCGCGCTGCCCCTCTTCCCCTTCAACTGGATGTAGACGTTCGTCCGGTCGGGCTCCCGGTACTTGAGCCGGCCCTTGTTCGCGAGCGTGACGACGATCGTCTCCTGGGTCGTGCTGACGACGACGAGTTCATTCACCGTCACGTCGAACGTGGAGGTCCCGTCGCTGTGATCCGCCCGGACGAAGACGTCGTAGGTGCCGAGCGCAAGCGACAGGATCGTGTCTTCCGGGAGCGTCCACGTCCCGTCGCCGTTGTTGTCCGCTTCATAGGTCCGGCCGTCGACCCACACCTCGATCGTGGCCTCGGGGTCGTTGACCGTGCCGGTCAGTTCGGGGCTCCTGAACGAGGTGACCAGTGGATCGATCGTGACGGTTCTCTCGCCGATAATGACCAGCTCGTCGGTGGTCGTGTCGGTGCCGACTCCGCCGCCGCTCGTCGCGGTCGCCGCCACGTCGTACGTGCCGACGGCCAGCGGAGCGATGATGTTGTCCGGCAATCGCCACGTCCCGTCGCCGTTGTTGATGGCGGTGTAGGCGGTTCCGTCGACCGTGACGACGACCGCCGCCGCGGGCGTGCCGACCGTCCCGGTCAGGCCGGGCGTCGTGTCGTCCGTCGTCAGTTCATCGATCGCGACGGTCGGAACGGTCGTGATGGTCAGCGCCCCGGTGAACGTCTCTGTCGTCGTGTTGTCGGCCTCATCGGTGACGGTCACCATCACGTCGTAGGTTCCCGCGGGCAGCGCCGCGATGTCGCCGTCCTCGACTTCCCACCACGCCTCGAATTCACCTTCGCCGTTAAGTTCGAAGCCCGTGAACGTGGCGTTGTAGTCGGTGCCGTTGACCCTGACGACGATCTCGGCCTCCGCGGGGTTCGAGTCGGTCAGCGTTCCCCTGAACCCCGGGGTCGTGTCGCTCGTCGTGACGTTGCCGCCCGCGTCGGTCAGGTCGATGCCGTCGACTTCCTCAAGCGTGACGCCCGGCGCCACGGTCTCGACCGTGAGTTCGTCGGTGGTCGAGTCGGTGGTGTTGTTCCCCGCGCCGTTTGTGGCCGTCGCGACCACGTCGTAGGTCCCGTCGTCGAGCGCGGCCACCGTGCCATCGGGCACGGTCCACGTCCCGTCGCCGTTGTTGACGGCGGCGTAGGTGGTGCCGTCGACGGTGACCGCGATCGTCGCAGCCGGGTCGTCGACGCGGCCCGTGAGTTCGGGCGTCGTGTCGCTCGTCCGAAGCTCGTCGACCGACACCTGCGGCGCGACTCGGATGATCAGCTCGTTGAGCGTTGCGTCGGTCCCCACGTTTCCGGCCGGATCGGTCGCCGTGACCGCCACGTCGTAGGTGCCGTGGGCGAGTTCGGCGACGCGGTTGTCGGCGACCGTCCACGTCCCGTCGCCGTTGTTCGTCGCCGGGTACGTCACGCCGTCGACCGTCACGAAGACGCTCGCGGCGCGATCGCTGACGCCGCCCGAGAGACGAGGCGTCGTGTCGTCCGTGTCGAGCGGATCGACCGTCACGTCGGGCAGGCTGAGGTCGATGGTCAAGTCGCCGACCGTTCCGTCCTGCCCGGTGGCCCCGCTTCCGGGATCCACCGCGACGACCAGCACGTCGTACGTGACGTCCTCGGCCGGGAACTCGGGCTCGAGCGGCGCCACGGTGTTGTCCGGAAGGGTCCAGGTGCCGTCGCCGTTGTTCGTCGCGGCGTAGGTGGCGCCGTCGACAGTGACCTGCACCGTCGCGGCGGGATTGTTCACAGTGCCCGACAACTGCGGCGTCGTGTCGTTGGTCGTCAGTTGGTCGATGGCGACCGTCAGCGTCGGCCCGACGGTCAGCTCGTCCGCCGTCGTGTCGGTGCCCACGTTGCCCGCCTGGTCCGTCGCCGTGACGACCACGTCGTAGGTGCCGTAGGCCAGCTCGACCGGGGCGCCGTGGAAGAGGGGGGTCGCGTTGTCCGGCAGCGTCCACGTGCCGTTGCCGTTGTTCGTCGCCTGGTAGTCGTTCCCGTCCAACGTGACCAGGATCTCCGCTCCCGGCTCGGTGACGGTGCCGCTGAGCCCGGGGGTGGTGTCGCCGGTCGTGAGCGAATTCACCAGGACGACGGGGGCCGTGAGGTCGACCGTCAGTTCGTCGACCGTGTCGTCGGAGTCGAACGTGCCGAACGCGACGTTCGTGGCCCGCGCCCGCACGTTGTAGACGCCGTCCGACAGGGCGGCCACCGTGTCGTCAGCCAGGGTCCACGTCCCGTCGCCGTTGTTGGTGGCGGCATAGTCCGTCCCGCTCACGGTCACCGTGACTGTGGCGGCGGGGTCTTTGACCATGCCGGTCAGTTCCGGCCTGCTGTCGTTCGTGACGAGCACGTCGACCGTGACGTCCAGCGCCGGCTGGACGGTGAGTTCGTTGGTCGACGCGTCGGTCCCGACGTTGCCGGCCGCGTCGGTCGCCGTGACCGTCACGTTGTACGTGCCGTAGGCAAGCTCCCGCACGGTATTGTTGTCGAGCGACCAGATGGCGCCGCCGGTGAGCGTCCAGGTCCCGTCGTTGTTGTTGCTGACCTCGTAGTTGTGGCCATCCACGTTCAGGTTAATGGTGCAGTCCGACTCGCTGATCGTGCCCGTGAGTCCGGGCGTCTGATCAGTCGTCGTCAGAGGGCTGACGGTGACAACCGGCACGGTCGTGTCGATCGTCAGCTCGTCGGTCGTGCCGTCGTTGCCCGACGTGCCCGCGCCGGCATTGTTCGCCTCAACGACAACGTCGTAGACCCCCTCGGCCAGCGGGTCGACGGTACCGTCGGCGAGCGTCCACGTGCCGTCGGCGTTATTCGTCGCAGCGTAGACGTCGCCGTCGACGGTGACCTGAACGACCGCGGCGGGATCGCTGACCAGCCCGGTCAGCTCGGGGGTGGTGTCCGTCGTGGCCAGTTCATCGATCGTCACCAGGATCACGTCGGAGTTAATCGTGAGTTCGTCGGTCGTCGCGTCGGTGCCCTCGTTCCCGGCCGCGTCGGTCGCCGTGACGACCACATCGTAGGTCGCACCGGGCAGCGGCGAGATCACGTTGTCGTTAAGCGTCCACGTGCCGTCCGGGTCGCCGTCGCCGTCGAGGTTGTGATGCGCTGTGTAGTCGTGGCCGTTCACGGTGACCACGATGGTGACCGCGTCGGTGTCGACGGTGCCGTTCAGCTCGGGCGTCGTGTCGCTGGTTGTCAGGGCGGTGATCGTCACCGCGGGCGGGGTCGTGTCGATCACGAGGTCTTCCCGGACGCTGTCCGAGGCGTAGGACCCCTTCTGCGTGTTCTGGGCGACGGCAAGAACCTCGTAGTTGCCTTCGGCCAGCGGGCCGATCGTATCGTCCGGCAGCGTCCACGTACCGTCACCGTTGTTGGTCGCCGTGTACGTCGAGCCGCCGACCGTCACTTCCACGTCGGCGTCCGGGTCGGAGACGGTCCCCGTCAGCGCGGGCGTGGTGTCGTTCGTGACGAGCTTGTCGACTGAGACGAACAGGTCCGCCCGGATCGTCAGTTCGTCTGTCGAGCCGTCCGTGCCGCTGTTCCCCGCTCCGTCGACCGCGGTGACGGCCACGTCGTACGTGTCGTAGTCCAGCTCGTCGACCGTGTTGTTCGGGAGGGTCCACGTGCCGTTGCCATTGTTCGTTGCCTGGTAGGTTTCGCCGTCGACGGTGACCCAGACGATGGCGCCGGGTTCGCTGACGGTGCCGTTCAGCGCCGGCGTCTGGTCGGACGTCTCCAGAACGGAAACGGTCACGACTGGGTTCGTCAGGTCGACGGTCAGGTCGCTCGACGTCGTGTCCTCCCCCTCGGAGTCGCTGCCGGGGTCTTCCGCGACAACGAGGACGTCGTACGTGCCTTCGGGCACCGCGGCCACCGTGTTGTCGGCCAGGGTCCACGTCCCGTCGCCGTTGTTCGTCGCCGCGTATCCCGTCCCGCGAACGAACACCTGGATGGTCGCGGTACCCAGGCTGACCGTTCCCGTCAACTCGGGCGTCGTGTCGTCGGTGATCAGGCGATCTATCGTCACGGAGATCGGATGCTGTTGGACGATTTCCAGCTCGTCCGTCGTCGCATCGGTCGCCTCGTTGCCGGCGGGGTCCGTCGCCGTGACGACCACGTCGTACGTGCCGTGCGGCAGTGACGGCAAGACGTTGTCAGCGAGCGTCCACGTACCGTTGCCGTTGTTGGTCGCCTGATGGGCGCTGCCGTTGACGGCGACCCACACGGTCGCGTCGGACTCGTTGACCGTGCCGCTCAGCGAGGGCGTCTCGTCGGCCGTGACGAGCGAGGAGACGGTGACGACCGGGGCCGTCGTGTCGATGGTCAGCTCGTTGGCGGTGTCGTCGCTCCCTGCGGTCCCCTCCCCCGCGTTGACCGCGAACGCCAGCACGCCGTACGTCCCCTGGCCCAGGGCCGGCAGCGTGTTGTCCGCGAGCGTCCACTCGCCGAAGCCGTCGTTGTTGGCGGCATACGTCGTGCCGTTGACCGTCACCTCGACGGTCGCCACGGGATCGTCGACGGTGCCCGTCAGTTCCGGGGTCGTGTCGCTCGTCGCCAACACGTCGACAGTGACCGCGATGCTGCCGCTCAGGAGGAGCCGGGGCTCGAGCGTCTCGAGTCCGGCCCACGCAGCCGCGTCATCGGCGGCCGCGTTCGGTGTCCGGGGCAGCGTGCGTGACGGGTCCGTCGGTCGGGAGTCATTGGGTGTCTGAGGCATCATTGGCTTCAATCCGTCTCAAGGGTGCGCCTGCGGTTAACTTCCAGCCCGTCCCCGTGATACCGGGGACCCAGTGCGGCGTCACCAGACTCTCACATTCTCGGCCTGCGGGAGAGCCAGTTAAGCCGTTTTCAGCCCGGACAACGCCCAGACGCATCGTGTCCGGAGCGCCGGGAAACGTGCGGGGGAATCCTGCTCCACACAGGTTCCCCCGCATTTCACGACATGCACAAGCTGTCGTCTATGTTACCGGCGGGGCCGCCGAGTTGATAGCACAAAACCGGTAAGCTCCCCGGAGATTGTGAGGATTCCTCGAAACCACAACCCATAGAGCTTTGGGGCCGCTCCAGACCGCAACTGCTTGTGGTCTCGGCGTGAACACAGAGAACATGGGACGTTCATCAGGAACGAGAAAACTCTCGGAGGCGACAAACAACGCCCGTTCGCCAAGCCCTTTGGCCCGCCGCTCCCGCGGCGCCGGCGATCGACGCGGGGGCTCATTCAGCCCGTGCCGCGCCTCCCATCGAGTATGTCACCGAGAACTGGTCCGTCGGGGTCGTGGCGTATAGGCCGGCCGTCGGCGAGTAGGTCCGCACGTCGATCCGGTTCTCGCTCGGAACGAAAACCATGATGCGCAAGTAGCCGCTGCCGCCGTCCGCGATGAACTGGTAGTCGGACTGGATCTGGTGGACCACATTGCCGTGCTCGCCGACGCTCTCCAGCCGGCAACTGTGCGCGTGGCCGGAGAGAACGAGAAAGACGTTCTTGTGGCGGCTGACGAACTTCTGCCACATGTCCTCAGCCGAGTTCCCCTTTACCCTGTATCCCATCGCGGGCCGCGCGATCCGGCGGCCGTTGTTGTCGAGATACGCGTGCGTGACGACGATGGCGCGGCGGTCCGCATGCCTGGCGACGATACGGTTCGCCCATTCGAGGACGACGTCGCGCGGGGCGAACTCGAGCGCGACGATTAGGAACTTCATCCCGCCGGCCTCGAACAGGACGTAGTGGTTCTCGTTGCCGCCCCCGAAGTGACCGCCGCGGTTGGCGTCGGTCTTGAGTCGCGACGGCGGAAAGTGGTCGTTGAAACGGGTCTCGCGCGAGTCGGCCCGGCCGCCGGCCAGGTCGTGGTTGCCCAGGGCGAGAACGTAGGGCACCGCGCCGTCGATCGTCTTGAACGCCTTGTCCGCGATCTGCCATTCGCCCGGATGGTCGGTCTGCACGATGTCGCCGACGTGGGCGACCATCACGATATTCCGCTTGTCCCGATCCTGCCTGATCCACCGGGTCTGGTCGTAGAAGTAGCGGCTGTAGTCCGGGACGGCCCGCCGGCCCGCCCCGTCTTTCCGGGCGTCGGCGTAGTTCTGCGTGTCGGGCAGGACGATGAGCGCGAAGGGCTCGGCGGCGGCCGGCTTCGACGGCGCGCAGCCCGACAAGAGGGTGGCACAGAGCACGGCAAGCAGCACAAGCCCGCCGACGAAACGCTTTCCCTCGAACATAGCAGCTCCCTGGTTGTCTGCCTCGGGTCACCGATCCGCCCGCGCCGTCAGACCTTCTCCCACCGGAGCAGGTTGGCGACCTGGGCGAGGGTCGACTTGCCCTCGGTGATCTCGGCCCGGATGCGGTTCTCTTTCTCGAGGCAGTCCTGACCGCGGTTGGCGATCTCGGCCGCGCGGTCCTTCGGCACGACGAGCACGCCGTCGTCGTCGCCGACGATCCAGTCGCCGGGGCAGACGCGGCGGCCGGAGATGCGGATGGGCACGCCGATCTCGCCGAGGCCCTTCGGCTCGCCCGCGTGCGACGTGACATGCTTCGTGAAAATCGGAAACCCCAGTTCGCGGATGTCGGCGCTGTCGCGGGTCGCGCCGTCGATGACGACGCCGGCGAGCCCCTTCTGGATCGCGCTGTTCGTGGCGAGTTCGCCCCAGAGCGCAGGCGGCACGCCGCCGGCCTCGACGACGATGACGGATCCCGGCTCGGCCACGTCGATCGCCTCGACCGGCTTCGCCCAGTCGCCGGGGAACGTCCGCACGGTCACCGCGCGGCCGACCATCTTGACGCCCGGTACGAGCGAGTGGATGCCCGCGAGGCACGGCGAGCGGTGGTTGCCGTCGGAGATGTTCGCCGTCGATGCCAGCTCGAAGACGGTGCGGATCTCGTCGTCGGTCGTCGCCCGCTTGTAGAGCTTGGTCGCGACCTTGACGCCCTCGTCGACCGCCTTTCGCAGTTCGACCGTCGCGGCGCGCGCGTCCTTCGACTTGATGAGCGCGCCGCCGACGATGACGACGCTCGCACCGGCGGCGAGCGCGTCGGCCGCCGTCTCGGAGTTGAGCCCGCCCGCGACCGCGATCGGCAGGTCGACGGCCTCGGCGATGGCCCGGACCGCCTCGAACGGGTCGCCGCCCGTCATCTGCGCGTCGATGGGCGTGTGCATGCAGACGAGGTCGGCGCCCCACTCGGCCGCCTGCTTCGCGCGGGCCGCCGGATCGGGCGTGCCCATCAGGTCGACCTCGACCTCGATCCCGTAGTTCTTACCCGCGCGGATCGCGTCGATGATCGTCTCGTCCGACGCGGCGCCCATGACGACCGCGACGTTCGCGCCCGACTTCGCCGCCATCTCCATCTCGGCGCGGCCCGCGTCCATCGTCTTCGTGTCGCAGACGATCCGGCGGTCGGGGAATTCCCTGCGAAGTGCGCGGACCGCCTCCATTCCCTCGCTCTTGAGGAGCGGGGTGCCGACCTCGAGCCAGTCGGCTCCGCCCTCGACCGCCTCGCGCGCGAGCCGCAGCGCCCGCGGCATCTCGTCAAAATCCAACGCCACCTGAATAATCGGTTTCATTCTCTTCCTACCGCGCACAAGGCCAACCACGAAGACACAAAGGCACAAAGGGAACGGCTCTGCTCCTCTTGGTGCCCCGCCGCCGCCCTTCGGGCTTGGGCGGGCGGGCTTTGTGCCTTGGTGGTTACTCCTTCGTGGTCTTCGTGGTGAAAGTCCTCGTCAGGGCGCGTACGTCGCGCCGCAGCGGTCGGATTCCCAGACCGTGACGCTCTTCACCGCGACCGGCTTAGGCGTCCGCGCGGCCAGTTCCTCGTAGATGTGCTTCGCGATGTTCTCCGCCGTCGGATTGATCTCGCCGAACGCCTCGGTGTCGTTCAGGAAAACGTGGTCGAGCCGGTCGACGATCTCGCCCAGCGCCGCCTTGATCTCCTTGAAGTCCATCATCATGCCGAGGTCGTCGAGCCCGTCGGACTGGAGCGTCGCGTCGACCCTGTAGTTGTGCCCGTGGAGATTCTCGCAGGCGCCCTCATACTCGCGGAGCCGGTGGGCCGCCGCGAACTCCGTCCGGACCGTCAACTCGAACATTCGCCGTCCTCTGCCAGATGTCCAGATTATATGGCCCCGCCCGGCGGCGGTCAAATGCCGCGCACGGGAATGCCAGGGATTCACCGCTGAGACCGCAGAGACCACAGAGAAGAGGGGAAAATGAGAAGTGCGCCGCGGAGGTGTGCGTGGTTCCTCCAGCGGCGCACACTGTAGCGCGGCAGTGCCAGGGCGTTAAGAGACGACGCTAGTCATCGTCGCCGTCATCGTGGTCGTCATCATCGTCGTCGTCATCATCATCGTCATCGTCCTGCTCCTTGCCGACGATGGTGCCGTCGGCCGCGACGAGCAACTCGATTTCCTTGCCGTCCTTGACGACTTCGACCTCGTAGACGAGCTTGGGCTTGTCGAGCTTCACGACCTTGACGCCCTCGTCGACCGCCTTTCGCAGTTCGACCGTCGCGGCGCGCGCGTCCTTCGACTTGATGAGCGCGCCGCCGACGATGACGACGCTCGCACCGGCGGCGAGCGCGTCGGCCGCCGTCTCGGAGTTGAGCCCGCCCGCGACCGCGATCGGCAGGTCGACGGCCTCGGCGATGGCCCGGACCGCCTCGAACGGGTCGCCGCCCGTCATCTGCGCGTCGATGGGCGTGTGCATGCAGACGAGGTCGGCGCCCCACTCGGCCGCCTGCTTCGCGCGGGCCGCCGGATCGGGCGTGCCCATCAGGTCGACCTCGACCTCGATCCCGTAGTTCTTACCCGCGCGGATCGCGTCGATGATCGTCTCGTCCGACGCGGCGCCCATGACGACCGCGACGTTCGCGCCCGACTTCGCCGCCATCTCCATCTCGGCGCGGCCCGCGTCCATCGTCTTCGTGTCGCAGACGATCCGGCGGTCGGGGAATTCCCTGCGAAGTGCGCGGACCGCCTCCATTCCCTCGCTCTTGAGGAGCGGGGTGCCGACCTCGAGCCAGTCGGCTCCGCCCTCGACCGCCTCGCGCGCGAGCCGCAGCGCCCGCGGCATCTCGTCAAAATCCAACGCCACCTGAATAATCGGTTTCATTCTCTTCCTACCGCGCACAAGGCCAACCACGAAGACACAAAGGCACAAAGGGAACGGCTCTGCTCCTCTTGGTGCCCCGCCGCCGCCCTTCGGGCTTGGGCGGGCGGGCTTTGTGCCTTGGTGGTTACTCCTTCGTGGTCTTCGTGGTGAAAGTCCTCGTCAGGGCGCGTACGTCGCGCCGCAGCGGTCGGATTCCCAGACCGTGACGCTCTTCACCGCGACCGGCTTAGGCGTCCGCGCGGCCAGTTCCTCGTAGATGTGCTTCGCGATGTTCTCCGCCGTCGGATTGATCTCGCCGAACGCCTCGGTGTCGTTCAGGAAAACGTGGTCGAGCCGGTCGACGATCTCGCCCAGCGCCGCCTTGATCTCCTTGAAGTCCATCATCATGCCGAGGTCGTCGAGCCCGTCGGACTGGAGCGTCGCGTCGACCCTGTAGTTGTGCCCGTGGAGATTCTCGCAGGCGCCCTCATACTCGCGGAGCCGGTGGGCCGCCGCGAACTCCGTCCGGACCGTCAACTCGAACATTCGCCGTCCTCTGCCAGATGTCCAGATTATATGGCCCCGCCCGGCGGCGGTCAAATGCCGCGCACGGGAATGCCAGGGATTCACCGCTGAGACCGCAGAGACCACAGAGAAGAGGGGAAAATGAGAAGTGCGCCGCGGAGGTGTGCGTGGTTCCTCCAGCGGCGCACACTGTAGCGCGGCAGTGCCAGGGCGTTAAGAGACGACGCTAGTCATCGTCGCCGTCATCGTGGTCGTCATCATCGTCGTCGTCATCATCATCGTCATCGTCCTGCTCCTTGCCGACGATGGTGCCGTCGGCCGCGACGAGCAACTCGATTTCCTTGCCGTCCTTGACGACTTCGACCTCGTAGACGAGCTTGGGCTTGTCGAGCTTCACGACCTTGATCTCTGCTCGAATCTCCGTTCGCTCGGCCTCCTTGATCTCGGCACCGGGCACGGCCTTCGCAACCGCCTTGGCGACGGCGGCCGGCAGGTCCTTCGGCAGCATCTCGGCCTCGACCGCGACGACCGTGCCGCCGGGCGTGACGAGGACCTCGACCTCCCGGCCGTCCTGCGTCATCTCCACCTCATAGAGCAAGACCCCGTTCTCGTACTCCGCCGCGATGCTCTTCACGACGGCCTTCGGGAACGCCTCCTTCACGGCCTTCGCGGCCGCCGCGCTCAGCGCGATGTTCTTCCGCTTCCTCGCGTAGGCCATGTGCGACGTGACCACGACCACGGCCGCCAGAATCGCGATGCCCGCCACCTTCAACAGTCCCGTTCTCATGTCCGGCCCCTCCTTCGGGCACCTCGTGCCGTTGCCGCGCCTGTCGTGAACTGGCTCGCGTTCGCGGCGCCGTGCGAGCGCGATCTTCAATCACAGGAGATAATACCGCACGAAAGATGAAATGACCGTGAAAATCATCGCGAAATCTTCCCGGCCGCCGGCTGGTGCGCCCTGCCATTTGAGTTGAACCACTGCGGGCCGAGCCCTATAATCTGCGTGACTCCGAACGGGAGACCATACCATGGACGTCGAACACTACGTTGACGAACTGACCGCCGGCGCCGTCGTGGCGTCGCGGGCGCTGGCAAACGCTCCGGCCGACACGAAGAACAGAGCCCTCGACCTGATGGCAGAGGGCTTGCTCGCGAAGGCCGACGACCTGAAGGCGGCGAACCAGAAGGATCTCGACGCGGCGACGGACCTCTCGTCGGCGATGGTCGACCGCCTCACGCTCACAGACAAGCGCATCGCCGGCATGGCCGACGGCCTGCGCGTCGTCCGCGACCTGACCGACCCGGTCGGCGACGTGTTCGAGACGACCGAGCGGCCGAATGGGCTCGTCATCGACCGCGTCCGCGTGCCCATCGGCGTGATCGTCATCATCTACGAGTCGCGGCCGAACGTGACGGCCGACGCCGCGGGCCTGTGCCTCAAGTCGGGCAACGCCGTCATCCTGCGCGGCGGGAAGGAATCGCTCAACTCGAACCTCGCGATTGCCAGGGTCCTGACCGACGCGTGCGAGGAGGCGGGGCTCGATCGCAACGCGATCCAGCTCGTCGAGACGATCGACCGCAGGGCCGTCGATCATCTGCTCTCGGCGGAGGAGCGCGTCAACCTCGTCATCCCGCGCGGCGGCGAGGGGCTGATCCGTGCCGTCGTCGAGAAGTCGAAGGTCCCCGTCATCAAGCACTACAAGGGCGTCTGCCACGTGTTTGTCGACGCCGCGGCCGACCTCGACATGGCCGAGGCGATCGCGATGAACGCGAAGGTCCAGCGGCCGGGCGTCTGCAACGCAATGGAGACGCTGCTCGTGCACGTGAATGTCGCGGGCGAGTTTCTGCCGCGGATCGTGCCCAAGCTCCGCGAGGAGGCCGTCGACGTCCGCGGCTGTGAAAAGTGCCGCTCCATCATCCCCGACCTCCAGCCCGCGACCGAGGAGGACTGGCCGACCGAGTACGTCGACTTGATCCTGTCGGTCCGCGTGGTCGATTCGCTCGACGAGGCGGTCGACCACATCGCGCGATACGGCTCGGCCCATACCGACGCGATCGTCACGGCAGACGGGGCCGCGGCCGAGCGGTTCGTGAGCGAGGTCGATTCATCGAGCGTGATGGTCAATGCGTCGACGCGGTTCAGCGACGGCGGGGAGTATGGGATGGGCGCCGAGATCGGCATCTCGACGGACAAGATCCACGCCCGCGGCCCCATGGGCCTGCGCGAACTCACCAGCTACAAGTTCGTCGTCCGCGGGAACGGGCAGGTGCGGGTGTAGTGTTCATCGAGGGGCGATGCCAGATGCCCAATCTGCAGGAAGCGAAGTCGCGTATCATGTACATAGAGCGAAAGGGAAGAAGGGATCACTCCGACAATGCGCCCGCCCGCATTGGAAAAGTCACGTTCACGAAAAGCGGGAAGACGATCTGCTACCGGGGGAAGACCTACTCTCGGGCCAACCTGGGCTGCGGGAACTACAGAGAGAAGGGAAGCGGAGATGAGTATTGGATTTCGGGCTGCAAGAGGAATGGTGGCGACCGCCTCTTTCCCGGAATCATCGAGATCGATGACGACGTTCGTGAGGAGTACTGGACCGAGATCCGCCGCAAGCCCGAGTGCAAGAAGCAGGCCGTGATCAGGTGCACCGGGAAGCACGGCGGGAAGCAAGGAAGAAGGCGTTAGGGCATTGACCATCCACGCCCCGGCCCGATGGGCCTGCGCGACGTCACCAGCTACAAGTTCGTCGTCCGCGGGACCGGGCCGGTGCGGGGGACCGTGTGCGGCGGCGGAACGCGGGCGCGGCAAGAAGCTTCTTGCAAAATAGAAATCGATTTCTAAAATACAAGCATGCTGATTCGGCGGAAAATCACACCCTTGCTGCGCAAGCGGCTGGCCGCAAACCCAGCGGTCGCACTCGTCGGGCCGCGCCAGGCCGGCAAGACGACGCTGGCCCATTCGCTCAAGGGTGCGTACTTCGACTTGGAGCAGGAGCCCGACCGGCTGCGGCTGAACCTCGAGTGGGACGCCCTCGCCACGCGCAAGGGGCTGATCGTCCTCGACGAGGCGCAGGCATACCCCGACGTGTTTCCGAAGCTTCGCGGCGCGATCGACGAGCATCCGAGGCGGCGGGGCCGCTTCCTCCTGCTCGGCTCCGTCTCGCCGGCGCTGATGGTCCAGGTGTCGGAGTCCCTGGCCGGACGGCTTGCGCTTGTGGAACTCACGCCTTTCAACCTGAGCGAACTTCGCGGGGTGGGACTGAGGACGGCGTGGTGCCGGGGCGGATACCCTGCGGGGGGCGTCCTGGAGCCGGGCAGGTTCCCGCAGTGGCAGCGGGACTACCTCACGCTTCTGGCACAGCGCGACCTGCCCATCTGGGGCCTTGCCGCGAAGCCGCAGGTGATCCAGCGCCTGCTGAAGATGACGGCGACCGTCCACGGCCAGGTCTGGAACGCGTCTCAGCTCGGTCAGAGCCTGGGCCTCTCATACAAGACGGTCGATACCTACCTCGATTACCTCATCGGGGCGTTCCTGATCCGGCGCCTGCCCGCGTACTCCAGGAACATCCGGAAGCGCCTGGTGAAAAGGCCCAAGGTGTACTGGCGCGACGCCGGCCTGCTGCACGCCCTCCTGAACCTTCCTGGCGAAGACGGCCTGCTCGACCAGCCTTGGGTGGGGGCCAGCTGGGAGGGATTCGTCATCGAGCAGATTCTGGGCGCGCTCCGGCTGCGGGAGCGGTCGGCCGAGCCCTGTTTCTTCCGGACCAGCGACGGGCGCGAGATCGACCTGCTGCTCGACCTGGGAAACCGCCTGTGGGCGGTCGAAGTAAAGCTCACGGCGAGCCCCGGGACGGGCGACCTCGAGCGCCTCGACCACGTGGCCGACCTGGTCAAGGCCGACGTCCGCCTGTTGGTGTCCCAGGTCCCCAGGTCCCATCGGTCCGGGAACCGGATTTCGTGCAACCTGCCGTGGCTGCTTCGGAATATCGCCACACTGTGAGAGGCGGGCGGGTGCGGACGGAATTGGAGAGTGGTCTCTGGCAGCGCCCCCGCGCAGCGGAACGGACGCCGAATGACAGAGAGCACGCCTGACCTGGACGAAGCGATACGGCTTCTTGCGAGTTCGCAGGAGCCGCATGCGTTCCTGATCCCGCGCGAAAACACGCAGGAAGAAACCGAGCGACGGCTCCGTTTCAAATTGCCGCCGTCGTACTGCCGATTCCTGTCCGCCGAGCCAGGTTCATCCTCGTCCTTGCCCGCGGGGGACATGCTGAAAGAGAACCTGGAAGCGCGACAGGCCACCAATGCCCCGGGCTTCTACTTGCCCGAGTTCCTTGTCGCCTTCTACCAGGACGGATCAGGAAATCAGTACTGTTTCGACACGCGCGAGGCGAGCGAAGAAGGCGAGTATCAGATCGTCTTCTGGGACCACGAACTCACGACAGAGGAAAAGCTCCAGAAACTCACCGTAACGGAGCCGACGTTCGAGAAATGGCTCGCCCGGCACGCGCAGGAGACATTTGCGCCCACGCACGCGTGGCGATCGGACTTGGGCGCGTGCGGCTGCACGGCGGTGTTCGTCATCGTGGCGTTTCTTGCAGTATTCGGGCTTGTGGCGCTGGTCCGGTGGATTCTGAAGATGGTATGATGTTCGCGGACCGATGGGCCTCTGCGAACTCACCGGCTACAACTTCGTCGTTCGCGGGACCTGGCCGGTGCGGGGGGCCGTGTGCGGCGGCCGAACGCGGGCGCGGCAAGAGGCCTCCTGCAGAATAGAAATCGATTTCTGTTTTGCAGGTTCACCGAAATCCTCCGAGGCGCACGATGACCGACCACATCACCCAGGAAGCTCCCATCCGCCGCGTGACGGACGGCCCGGCGTCGCACTTCTTCGGCTACTACGAGAAGACGCCGTGGGACGCGACCGGCCGCTTCCTGCTCGCGCTCGAGGTCGACTGCGAAGGCCGGCCCAACACGGGCGGCGACGTCGCCCGTGTCTGCCTGATCGACCTCGACGTCGACAACCAGCTCCAAGTGGTCGGCGAGACGCGGGCGTGGTGCTGGCAGCAGGGCTGCATGCTCCGATGGCTGCCGTCGCACCCGAAGGACCGCATCATCCACAACGCCCGCGACGGCGGCCGGCTGATGTCGGTCGTCGCCGACGTCCGGACGGGCGACACCTATCGCCTGCCGCTCCCGGTCTACGCGGTCAGCCCCGACGGCCGCTGGGCGGTGACGACGAACTTCGCCCGCATCAACCGCACGCGGCCGGGCTACGGCTATCGCGGCGTGCCCGACCCCGGCGAGGGCGATCTCTGCCCGGCCGACGACGGCGTCACGTGGATGGACCTCCGCTCGGGCGAGCACAGGATGATCGCGACGTTCGCCGAGATCGCGGCGCTCGCGCCGAACCCGGCCACCGACGGAGCCGAGCACTGGATCAACCATCTCCAAATCAACCCAGACGGCTCGCGGGTCGCGCTCCTGCATCGATGGCGGGCACCCGGCGGATCGGGCCTGAACACGAGGCTCGTCACGATGGACCCCGACGGCTCCGACCCGCGGCTCCTGGCCGGCGACCCCGCGTTCTCGCACTACGACTGGTTCGACACCGACCACATCTTCGCGTGGTCGCGGCACCCCGACACCGAGGCCAGCAGCTTCGTCCTCATCGCGGACGGCTCCGGCGAGATGGACGTCGTCGCGCCCGGCCTGCTAACGAACAACGGGCATTGCAGCTTCTCGCCCGACCGGCGATGGCTGCTGACCGACACGTATCCGGACGCCGACCGGCAGCAGGCGCTGATCCTCTACCAGTGGCCGGACGGCCCGCGGATCGACGTCGGCCACTTCTATCTGCCGCCCGAGCTGGCGGGCGAGTTCCGCTGCGACCTGCATCCGCGCTGGAGCCGCGAGGGGACGCAGGTCTGCATCGATTCCGCGCACGAGGGCACGCGGCAGGTCTACGTGCTCGACGTGAGCGAGATCGTCGGCGGGTGACGTCGCGCGGGCGGACTGCTCCGGCACGTCAGCAGCAATGATTCCCCTCAGAGGGCGCGCGGGACCGGCCGGGGAGACACATGCGCCGTGGCGGGATCAGGATCAAGAGCAAGATTACGATCAGGACAACAGCAAAGACGGGCGGATAAAAAGGATCCTCCACCTCGGCCGTTGGGAAGACTTATTTTGGAACCCTTTATTTCACGTGGGCGCCGCGTGGCAGTTTCGCAAATCCCAGCGGCCGCGAACGACCGAGGGCGTGTGCTACCCTGTCAAAGTTGGGCTCCCTCGCGTGGGCATCGGTTCAAAATAATTATCGCTTCCGACACGTACCGCGCAGAGGTATCCTTTTTCGCTGCGGCCATGATGGCCACCCTCAGTCTAGCGCCAACACCCGAGATTTTCAAATGACAATACAACATTCTCCGGGGCACGTGGCGAAGCCTAACCCAACTTGGCGTGGGCCTCCTTGAGCTGCTCGCGAATGTCGAGCTTCTGCGGACACTTCTCTTCGCACTCGCCGCATTCGGTGCACGCCTCGGCCGTCTGGTTCCGGTCCTCGGCCCGCCGGCCGATCCGCTCGTACGCCCGGCCGGCGTGCTCCCACAGGCCATAGACCTTGCCCACCACGAACGCGCCGAGCACTTCGGGGATGTTGACCGACGCCGCCTCGCACGGCATGCAGTAGCCGCAGCCGGTGCAGTAGAGGTTTGCCATTTCGCGCAGCCGCTCGGCGTGTTCGCGGATTGCCGCGCGGTCGCTCTCGGAGAGGGTCGAGTCGTCGCTCGCCGTCGCGATGTTCTCCTCGACGTGCTGCATCGTGCTCATTCCTGAGAGCGCGACCGACACGTTCGGGGTGGCGAGCACGAACCGCAGCGCGAGCTCGGGCACCCGCTCGATGCCGGGGACGAGCGATTCGAGAACCTCGCTAGTCGCGCCGAGCCGCCCGCCGCCCACCGGGCCCATCACGACGATGCCGATGCCCTTCTCGTGCGCATGGGCGATGCCCTCCTCGAGCCGCCGGTCGAGAAGGTTGTACTGGAGCGTGATGACCTCGGGGTAGCCGGCGTCGACCAGCTTCATCAGGCTCTCGTTGTTGTCGTGGAACGACGTGCAGATGTGACGGATGAGGCCCTGATCGCGGGCCTTGATCATCCACTTGCCCACGCGCGGCTCGACGCTCTCGACGTACCTCTTCCACTTGATGCCGTGATGGTTGTAGATGTCGATGGTGTCGACCTGCAGGCGTTCGAGCGAATCCTCGAGATGTTGCCACCAGACCGACTCATCCTCGCCGTAGTCGTGGTTCTTTGTCGAGACGACGATCTTGTCGCGCCAGCCCTTGAGGGCGTCGCCGACGGCGCACTGCGAGTCGCTGCGGCAGTATCCGACGGCGCTGTCGATGTAATTGACGCCGGCCTCGAAGGCGCGGTGGATCATCGGGACTGCCAGGTCGCGGTCGACCTTCGCGTCCTTGCCCTCGCCCTTCATCGGCAGGCGCATCGCGCCGAAGCCAAGTTGCGAGACCTCAAGCCCCGTACTCCCCAATTGCCGATAGATCATCTGCAACGTCTCCTCTAGCGATACGTCCCGATCTCGAGCCCGCGGTCGACGAAATACTTGTACGTCTCATACTCGACCGTATCGGGGATGCTGTGGTCGCTGTGAAGAATGTAGCCGCTGCCCTCCATTGCGACGGGCAGCTTCTTCTGAAGCTCCGCCTCGACGACGGCCTTGTCGTTCGATTCGAGCGCCCGGATGTCCATCCCGCCGAAGAAGGCGATGCGGTCGCCGTACTTCTTCTTCAGGTCGACAAGGTCCATCCCGGCCTTGACCTCCATTGCCTGCAGGCAGTCCATCCCCGCCTCGATCAGCCCGGGCACGAGGTCCATGATGCCGCCGCACGAATGCACGATGACGGGCAGCCCGAGCGAGTGAGCGTAGTCGAACGTCTTCTTGTGCGCCGGCCACACGATCTCCTTATACATCGCGGGCGACATGAACGGCTTGTTCTTGAAACCCATGTCCTCGTAGAAGAAGATGCCGTCGGGCGCGCCCGTCTCGGCGAACAGAATCTCGAACAGATTGATGATCAGGTCGGCGTAGACGTTGCACATGTCTTTGACCCAGTCGGGGTCCATCGCCATGCCCATCAGCATGTACTCGTGGCCACAGACGGGGTGGATGCACTCGAAGACGTTGACGCCGCTCCACGTGAAGTAGAGCCCTTTCTCGTCGGCGCCCGTCTTCGCGTTGCGGAAGGCATCGATGTCCATGCGGTCGCGGTAGCGGTCGGCGTTCGTCAGGTGCGGGCGGATGTGCTCCTCCCAGCCGGCGCGGTCCTTGACGAGGAAGTCGACGTGCTCGGGCGTGCCGGCCTGCTCCTTCCACCAGCGGAGCAGCGCGCCGTTCGCGTTACGGACGAGCTTGTGCTCGTCGGTCTCCTCGACGATTTCCTCCTCGTAGTCGAGGTCGGCGTGCATGGTGAGCCAGCCGCCGCCGCTGAGGTCGAAGCCGAAGTGGTCGGCCGGGTCTTCCTCGGCGCCCAGGTGGCCCTCGCTGCGCCACTTCTCCGTCGTCTGGCCCCAGGGCGAACCCTGCAGGCCGACGCGGTCGACGGGCTCCCGTTTCAGAATCCGCGAGATGCGTTCCTTGCTTGTCATGAAGAATGTCTCCGCGTTGTTATTCTCGCTCTGGCATTTGACCTTGCCGTATCCATTCCACGGCATTATAGACGCGCCCGCGCGACCGTCAATCTATACAATCTTCAGAATCGTCCTGCCAGCTCTTTTGCTTGATTGGCCTCGCGGGAGCGGATAGAATCCCGGATTGATTCACCACCGCGCGAGGGCGGATTGTCATGAGCGACGACACGGAAGGCATCTTCGCGGAAGTCCGGCGGATCGAGGAGGAAGCGGAGCAACTCCTCGCGCAGGCGCGGTCCGACGCGGCCGACGCCGCCAGGAGAGCCGAGGACGACGTCCGCCAGCTCGCCGCAGAGACCGACGGCGCGATCGAAAAGGCGAACGCCGACCTCGCCGCGGAATATCAATCGCGGACCGAACAGGCCCTCTCCCACATCGACGTCGAATTCCTCAAGCAGGAAGAGACGCTCGAAACGGTCCGCGAGAAGCGCTTCGACGAACTGGTCAACTGGACCGCGTCCCGCATCACCGAACGGCAAATGGCGACCGGCGACTGATGGCGATCGAAAAAGTCAAGCGGGCCTGGTTCCTCGCCGAGCGCGGAGAACTGCAAGCCCTCATCCAGGGGCTCGCCGACTCGCGGACCGTCCATGTCGTCGACCTGAGGGAGGAGGACTCGGACGAAACCGATGCCTCGGCGGACAAGAATGTCCGCCCGCACCAGACCAATCCCGCCCCTCCGCCTCGTCTCGCTCCCGGCGCGGCTGCCGCTCTCGACGACGCCGAGGACAGAGCGGGCAAGCTCGCGCGGGCGCTCGATGTCCTCGACGGCTTTGCCCCGCCCAAGCGACGGTTCCACGAGAACTTCGTGAACCTGCCCGCCGAGATGAAGCGCGACGAGTTCGAGCGGCACGTTGCCGAGGTCGACGTCGATGTGCTCTACGGGCAGACCGCGAAGATTCAACGCACGTATGCCGCGGCCGAGAAGCGCGCCGACGAGCTTCGCTCGCGGATCGCGCAACTCGCCCCCTGGGCCGAGGCCGACGTGCCGCCGGCCGCGCTCGCCCGCTGCGGATGCGACCTGGGCGCCCTGCCCGCCAAGGCGTTCGCGAAGCTCGAAGCGGCCGCCGCCGAGTCGGAGGCCGTCGACGTCCGGTGCGTCGCCGCCGAGAACGGCCGGGTGCTGGCTGGCGCCGCGTGGCTGAACGAAGCGGAAGACGAGGCCGCGGAGCTACTGCAGCACCATGGATTCGAGTCGCTCGCGCTCGAGCCCGGCTCGGGCAAAGTCGCCGCCGTCGTCCAGAACTGCGACACCGCGCTCGTCACGGTCGAGGCCAAGCTCGCCACGCTCGAAAAGAAAGCAAAGAAGCTGGCGGATGGCCGGCGGGCCGTCGTGGCCGCGCTCGCCCACTGGCAGGCCGAGGTCGAGCGGCACACCGCGTCGGACAAGACGCTCGCCTCGGAGCGGATCGCGACCCTCTCCGGTTACGTGCTCGTGCGGGAACTGCCGAAGCTCGAGGCGCTGCTCCAGAAGGATTTCGCGTCGGTCAGCTTGATCACACGCGACCCGACGCCGGACGAAGACGTGCCCGTCTCGCTCGGCGGCAGCAAGCTCTGGGCGCCGGCCCAGTTCCTCACGTCGATGTTCGGGCTCCCCAACTACTTCGAGTTCGACCCCAGCCCGTTCATCTTCCTCACGTTCCTCATCTTCTTCGGCTTCTGCTTCGGCGACGTCGTCTACGGCCTGATGCTTCTGGCGACGGGCTGGTGGCTCTCGCGCAAATCGGCCGACTATCCGTCGCTCGCGCGATTCTTCACGCTGCTCGCGTGGTGCGGCCTCTCCTCCATCATCGTCGGGCTCATCACGGGCTCGTGGGCGGCCGATCTCCTGAGCGGCGGCTACGTCGGCGAAGGCGCCCAGAACATGGTCACGCGGCTGATGCTCGTCGACCCGCTCAGGAAAACCGTCCTGGTCCTCGGCGTCGTGCTCGGGATCGGCATGCTCAACCAGTTCTACGGGATGGGGTTGTTGTTCTACCGCGAATGGCGCAAGGGGAACCGGCTCGCCGGGCTGTGCGACGGCGGCTTGTGGCTCGTCTTCCTGCCCGGCCTCGTCCTGCTGCTCGCCGGCGGGATGGGCGCTCTGCCGCCCGTGTGGACGACGGTCTCGCTCGTGATGGTCATCGCGAGCGCCGTCGGGCTGGTCCTAACGCAGGGCCGCCACGAAGACACGTTCATCGCCAAGGCCATCACGGGGCTCGTCAGTCTCTACGGCATTCTCGGCACGTACGGCACCACGTCCTTCATCGGCGACACGCTGTCGTACTCGCGGCTGCTGGCGCTCGGGCTGACGACCGTGATCGTCGGGATGTCGTTCAACATCATTGCCGGGCTGGTGCGGTCGGTGCCCTTCGCCGGCATCCTGTTCTTCATCGTGATCGCCGTGTTCGGCCACGTCTTCAATTTCTTCATCAGCATCCTGGGCGGGTTCGTGCACTCGGCCCGCCTGATATTCGTCGAGTTCTTCACGAAGTTCTACGAGGGCGGGGCCTCGCCGTTCGCGCCGCTCGGCGCGCCCCGGACCGTTCGCGTGATTGACGAGGACTGATTTCATCACCCGTTTGTGAGGGCTGAAAAATGACGGCTGAAATGGTGGGCGATATCTGGCAGGTGTATTTTCTTCAGACGGGCATGGGCTGGGCCGTCATCGGCGGCATCCTCGCCGTGATGCTCGGCGGGATCGGCTCGGCCAAGGGCATCCGGGTCGCGGCGACACAGGGAGCCGGGGTCATGTCCGAGAAGCCGGAGCTGTTCGGGAAGCTGCTCGTGCTCATGGCGCTCCCGGGCACGCAGGGTTTCTACGGGCTGATCGTCGCGATCATGATCAGCCTGCAGACCGGGCTGATGGCCGGCGAGATCGCCTGCCCTCCGCTGATGGGAATGGCCCTTCTCTTCATCGGCCTCTGCACGGGCGTGGTCCTGTGGCTCAGCGCCGTGAACCAGGGACAGACGTCGGCGGCCTCGATCAACCTGACGGCCAAGAAGCCGGAGGAAAGCGGCCGCGCCATCATCCTGCCGGCGCTCGTCGAGACCTACGCCGTCGTCGCGCTGCTCGCGGCCATCCTGCTCATCCTGTGGGTGACCAACCCGGACGCCGCGTTCGCCGATCCCGCTATCAAGATGATGGAAGCCGGGAGCTGAGATGAGCGTCGAGAATATCGAGAAGAAAATCCTCGAGTCGGCCAAAGCCGAGGCCGAGACCGCGCTCGCACAGGCCGAGGAGCAGGCGAAGGCGCGGCTCGACGCGGCGAAGGCCGAGAACGAGGCCCGCGCAGCCGACGCCGCCGAGGAGACTCGCGAGCGACTCCAGCAGGAGCACGACCAGCGGACCACCTCGGCCCGAGCCGCCAACAAGCTGCGCCTGCTGGCGCACAAAGCCCGCATCCTCGACGAAATCTTCGGGGCCGCCGTCGAGCGCTTCATCGGCGACCGCAGCGGGAAGTACGCCGAGTGGTTTGCGGCCCGGATCGAGTCCGTCGCGAACGAGACCGGCCGCATCCTGCCCGCCGAGCCCGACCGCGCCATCGTCGAGAAGCTTCTCGACAAGCACGGCGGCAAAGGGCTCGAGCTGGCCGACGAATCGCTCCCGCTCCAGGGCGGGTTCGTGTTGAAGGGCGAGAAAGTGGACGTCGACCTCTCGCTCGACTCCCAGCTCGCCGAGATGAAGGCCGACTTGATGCCCGAACTGGCAAGACGTGCGTTTGGAGTCTCTGATGCTTCGTAATCGTAATCATAATCGTACTCGTAATCGCCTCTGACTATGACACGATTCTTCGATCACGAGAAGTTGCGAGTCTATCAGGAAGCGATTCGCTTCGTGCGTTGGGTCCATCACGTCTTGGAGCGGATCCCCAAGGGCGTAGCCGCTCGCGGCCATCTCGACGAAGCGTCGACCTCGATTGCGCTGAACATCGCGGAAGGCAACGGGAAGTTCACCGCGCCGGATCGCTGCCGGTACTTCGACATCGCCAGGGGGTCTGCTCTTGAATGCGCCGCCTGCCTGGACGTGCTTGTCGCGAAGGCGGTACTTGCCGCCGAAGGAGCAGCGCCCGGAAAAGAGATGCTCGCCAATGTTGTCTCAATGCTTGTCGGACTGATCAAGACGACGTCGCCTGTGCGTGTGCATGAGGAAGCGGCGCTGTATGAGAGCGAGGACGAAAAAGAAAACGGCGATTACGATTAGGATTACGATTACGAGAACACATCGACTGAAGAAGCCACGATGGTAACGGATCCAACAGACTGGTGTTATGCGAGCGGGATTGCCTCGGTGCTCGAGACATTTCTGCTGATGCCGCGCGCCGTCGGCGAGCTGGTCGAGTCCGGCACGCCCGACGAGCTGCTCTCGCGCGCGAGGCGAAACCCCGTCTACGCCAACGTCCACGCCTCGGGCGCCGAAGACCCGATGCATATCGCGGCATCGCTCGAATCCGCACTCGTCGAGTTCGCTCAGACGTTCGCTGGCCAGTGCGCCGACGCGCGGATCGTCGACCTCTTCCTCATCGAGTACGACCTCCGCGATCTGGCCAACTATCTGAAATCGGAGCACTGCGGCATCGAGCGGCGGCCGGTCGAGTTGTCGCGCGTGCCGAGGGACGACATCGAGGACTATCTGGCCGAGCGGCCGCGGCTGCGCCAGATCGCCGACGAACTCGCTCACGTCGCCGAGGCCGAGCACCAGCGCGTCGAGCCGGCGAGGGTCGACCTGATGATCGACGGCGCCTTGCTCGGGCTGCTGCCCGAACTCGCGGGGCCGCTCGGCTCGGAGCACGTGACTGAATGGGCCCGGGCGCGCCAGCGGCTCGCCGCCATCGAGGCCGTCGTCCGCGCACAGGCCGCGGGCATCGGACGCGCCGACATCGAAGATCACCTGCTCCGCCACCTGCCGCCGGACAGCGATGCGGCGGCCCTCGCCGCCGTCGAGCCGGACGAGCTTGCGAGGGCGGTGGCCGAGCTGTTACCCGACGACGTGCCCGAGGGCCTGGACCCGACAGGCGGCGCCGCATCGATTCAGGGGCTGGGCGCGCGGTTCGACGCCGCTCTCGACCGGCTGCTCGATCCGGCCCGCACGGTCGCGTTCGGTGCCGAGCGCGTGTTCAGTTGTCTGCGCCGGTTGTTCACGGAGAATCGCAACCTGCGCGCGGCGCTCGGCGGCTTCGCCGGGCGAATCGAACCCGCTCTGGTCGCGCAGAGCTTGAGAGGCGTGTGAGTTGTTGTTGTTGTCGTAATCATAATCTTAATCCTAATCGTAATCGCCGTCCGGCGTCAGGACAGCATTACGAGTAGGGTTACGAGTACGATTAGGATGGAAATGGATGGCCAGGATGGTCGCCATAGGTCCCGAGCGGTTTACGCTTGCGTTCGGGGCGCTCGGATTTGAGGTGATCGACGCCGATCGGTCGAGCTTCGCCGAGGTGTTCGAGCAGCTCGCGAAGGATCGGTCGGTCGGGCTGATCGCGTGCGGCGAGTCGCTCGTCGGCCCGAAGCCGGACGAGGACTTCCGCGAGCTGTGCCTGACGAGCCACGCCGCGATTCTGATCGCGCCCGACGGCCCGGAGGCGCGCGGGACCGGGATGGAGCTGGCGCGCGTGGCCGTCGATCAGGCGGCGGGCGTCGATCTGCTGAGCGCAACGGAAGTGGAAAGCGAACACAACGCTTAACCGCAGAGGACACAAGAACTGATGACGGAAGAGAAGGCAGGCAAGATTGTGAGGATCTCGGGGCCGCTGGTGGTCGCCGTGGGACTCGAGGGCACCCAGATGCACGAGGTCGTCCGCATCGGCAAGGAACGCCTCTACGGCGAGGTCATCGAGATCCGGGGCGAGGAATACTCGATCCAGGTCTACGAAGAGACCGACGGCCTCGGGCCCGGCGACCCCGTCGCGCGAACCGGTATGCCGCTGATGGTCGAACTCGGGCCCGGCATGATCGGCACGATCTACGACGGCGTCCAGCGCCCGCTCGAGACGATCATGGACGCGGCCGGCAACTTCATCACGCGCGGAATCGACATCCCGCAGCTCGACCGCGAGAAGAAGTGGCTCTTCGTGCCCGATGTCGAGAAGGGCGCTCGGGTCGTCCCGGGCGACGTCGTCGGCCACGTCGACGAGACGCAGGCCATCGTCCACAAGATCATGGCCCCGCCCGGCGTCACCGGCACCATCAAGTCGATCGAACGGAAAGAGGCGACCGTCGCCGAGCCCGTCGCGGTCGTCGAGAGCGATTCCGGCGAGACCGAGCTGACCATGCTGCAGCAGTGGCCGGTGCGCGAAGCGCGCGACGTCGCCCAGCGGCTCGCGCCGACCGCGCCGCTCGTTACGGGCCAGCGAATCCTCGACACCCTCTTCCCGGTCGCGAAGGGCGGCACGGCCTGCGTGCCCGGACCGTTCGGGTCGGGCAAGACGGTCGTGCAGCATCAGCTCGCGAAATGGGCCGACGCCGACGTCATCGTCTACGTCGGCTGCGGCGAGCGCGGCAACGAGATGACCGACGTGCTGCTCGAGTTCCCCGAACTCGAAGACCCGCGCACGGGTCGCCCGCTGTTCGAGCGGACGGTCCTCGTCGCGAACACGTCGAACATGCCCGTCGCCGCGCGCGAGGCGAGCGTCTTCACCGGCATCACGATGGCCGAGTACTTCCGCGACATGGGCTACAACGTCGCGATGATGGCCGACTCGACCTCGCGCTGGGCCGAGGCGATCCGCGAGATCTCCGGCCGGCTCGAGGAAATGCCCGGCGAAGAGGGCTATCCCGCCTACCTCGGCAGCCGCATCGCCGGGTTCTACGAGCGAGCCGGCAACGCCGTCTGCCTCGGCTCCGACCAGCGCAAGGGCAGCATCAGCCTGATCGGCGCCGTCAGCCCGCCCGGCGGCGACCTGTCCGAGCCCGTCGTCCAAGCGACCCTCCGCGTCGTCCGCGTCTTCTGGGGGCTCGACGACCGGCTCGCCGCACAGCGCCACTTCCCCGCGATCAACTGGCTCGCGAGCTACTCGCTCTACAAGGAGGAAATCGACAAGCACGTCGCGGAGACCATCGGGCCGGAGTGGCAGAAGAACCGGACCCAGGCCAGCTCGCTCCTCCAGCACGAAGCCGAACTCGAGGAGATCGTCCGGCTCGTTGGGATGGACGCCCTCTCCGACTCCGACCGCCTCACGATGCAAGCGGCGAAGATGATCCGCGAGGACTTCCTCCACCAGAACGCGTTCATGGAGATCGACACCTACACGTCGCTCCCGAAGCAGTTCAAGATGCTCGACGCCATCATCCGATACCACGACAAGTGCCGCGAGGCGCTCGCGGCCGGCGCCGACATCGACATGCTCTGCGAACTCGACGTGCTCGAACGCATCGCCCGGAGCAAGCTCATCCCCGAGGACAAGCTCGACGAGTTCGACAGCATCATGAAGGATATCGACGATCAAGTAGCCGCGGCCGTCGGTGATGATCAAGCGGAATCGGCTGCTTCAGAGGAATAGAATGGCGAACAACGGAAACGGGCAATCGAGGTGGCCGCCCCATTGCTGCGTTCCTGCGTTTGCTGCTGCTGCGTTGCGCATTCTCGGGTACCCGGACTTTGCGCGAAAGGAACTTGCCCGCAGACTCGGAACTTGCGTGGAACCCGGGGCTGTGAACCCGTGGGGGTTGCCGGCAGAAGACGATCCCGAGAAGCGCGGTGTCACCGTCGCAAGAGCACAAGAGCGGTTGCCTGAAGTACTGGCGGAATTGGACCTCTCCCTTCGCTTTCGCCACGTCCGTTTCAACGAGATCGAGTTCGGGCTGTACGCGGAGGTGTTGGAGCAAGCCACTCGACAGGGGGCAGTGGTCGGCGTCGGTTTCGACTATGCCCGTCTGTTCGATGCGTCTGCCGAGGTACGTCACGTGGCCCGCATGGAACCGCTTCCCGATGACCAGAAGGTCCGCCTGTTGGACGACTATGCGACCAGCCCTGCACAGGAAGCGACTGTCAAATGGCTCGACCTGGAGCCAGCGGTTCGCGCGGTTGATGATGGGTTCTGGATGATTGGGTACAGCGGTGCGCTGGATTTGAGTTTTGTGTCGGTTTGATCCCGGAGGAGCAGAACGTATGCCTGACAAGATGAACGAGCGTGTTCTCTGCTTTGAGTCGAGTCTGCTAGATCAACTTGGGCGCTTTCAAGGCGTGTCAACTGAACCGGAGAGGTACTTCCCTCTCATTGTCACTCCTCCCAACTGCTCCTACGTGCTTAGAAGGGAGGCCGAGAAGAATGAAGCGTATAAGCAGATTATCCCGTACGTGCTTTTCGTGAATGACACCGACATATTCTGCTATCGTCGCGGCAAACGAGGGAGCGAGGAAAGACTCCGTGAGAAGTACTCCGTAGGGATCGGAGGGCACATCGAGGTTGACGACAGGCTTCTCTTCTCGAGCGACGAAATCGGCTACTACGATGCGATGTGGCGCGAGGTGACTGAGGAGGTTACGCTGGACGCAGGCCTCGACACCCACGACCCGGCAACCGCTCCGTGCGTGGGACTCATCAACGACGATTCGAACTCTGTGGGCCGCGTGCACTTTGGCGTAATCCATCTGATTTCCGTCCGCGCCAACTCTGTGAGCAAGAACGAGTCTGTCATCACCGACTCCGGCTTCGTGCCAATTGAGAAAGCACAGCAGGACAGGGAGCGCTACGAGACTTGGTCTCAGTTATGCCTGAAGCACATCGACCCGTTGCTTGCCAGCGCTCATGTACCTCGCACGGTTGCCTAGCACTTCGTTCTTGGCGTTTGAATAGAGGGAAGGACCATTGTTCAAGGAATACAAGACCGTTCGTGACATTGTCGGGCCGCTGATGCTCGTCGAGAACGTCGAGGACGTGACGTTCGGCGAACTGGCCGAGGTCCAGCTCGAGAGCGGGCAGGTCCGCCTCGCCCGCGTGCTCGAGGTGACGACCGACACCGCGCTCGTGCAGCTCTTCGAGGGCACGCACGGCATCTCGCCCGGCCGCGTCAAGCTGCGGTTCCTCGGCCGCGGGCTCCGCATGGACGTCTCGCCCGACATGCTCGGCCGCACGTTCGACGGCATGGGCACGCCCATCGACGGCGGCCCGCCCGTCATCCCCGTCAAGAGCGTCGATATCAACGGCAGCCCGATCAACCCGTGCGCGCGCGACTATCCCAACGAGTTCATCCAGACGGGCATCTCGACGATCGACCTGATGAACACGCTCGTGCGCGGGCAGAAGCTGCCGCTCTTCAGCGGGGCCGGCCTGCCGCACCCGATCCTCGGCGCGCAGATCGCCCGCCAGGCGCGCGTCCGCGGGACCGAGGAAGGGTTCGCCGTCGTCTTCTGCGCGATGGGCGTCACGTTCGAAGAGGCCGACCTCTTCATCCAAGACTTCAGGCGGACGGGCGCGATCGAGAAGGCCGTCCTGTTCGTCAACCTCGCCGACGACCCCGTGATCGAGCGGATCGCGGCGCCCCGCGTCGCGCTGACGACCGCCGAGTACCTCGCGTTCGAACTCGACATGCACGTGCTCGTCATCCTGACGGACATGACGAACTACTGCGACGCGCTCCGCGAGATCTCGGCCGCGCGGAAAGAAGTGCCGGGCCGGCGCGGCTATCCGGGCTACCTTTACACCGACCTCTCGCAGGTCTACGAGCGGGCGGGCCGCATCCGCGGGAAGAAGGGTTCGATCACGCAAATCCCGATCCTCTCGATGCCCGACGACGACAAGACGAACCCGGTGCCGGACCTCACGGGCTACATCACCGAGGGGCAGATCTTCCTCGACCGCCCGCTCCACAGCGAGGGCATCTATCCGCCCGTCGACGTGCTGCCGTCGCTCTCGCGGCTCAAAGACAAGGGCATTGGCACCGACAAGACGCGCGAGGATCATTCTGAGGTGATGAACCAACTCTACGCGGCCTACGCGCGCGGCAAGAGCGCGAAGGAACTGGCCGTCGTGCTGGGCGAGTCGTCGCTTTCGCCGATCGATCTCCTCTTCGTGCGGTTCTGCGACGAGTTCGAGAGCCGGTTCGTGACGCAGCGGTCCGACGAGAACCGGTCGATCGAGGAATCGCTCGACCTCGGCTGGGAGCTGCTGGGCATCATCCCGCGCACCGAACTCAAGCGCTGCAAGCCCGAGACACTCGAGAAGTACCACCAGGCGCGCGAGACGAATTAGACGCAGATGAAGAAGAAGATCAATCCAAACCGGATGCAGTTGTTTCGGCTGCGGAAGCGGCTCGTGCTGGCGCAGCGCGGCCACAAGCTGCTGAAGGACAAGCTCGAGGGTCTCGTCCAGGAACTGACCGAGGTCCTCGCGCGATACAAGCGCCTCCGCATCCGCTTCGACCAGGAGTTTCCGCGGCTCCTCGCGCGGTTCACCCTCGCCGATGCCGTCGCCCCGCGCGGCTCCGTGGCCGAAGCGGTCCGACAGAACGCGTCGGTCGCGCCGCTTGAGATCGAAGAGCGCCGCGTGATGGGCGTTGCCGTGCCGATCTTCACCCCGCCGCCCCAGCCCGACGCGTATCGCTACAGCTTGACGCAGACCCCGCCCGAACTCGACGTCGCGTTCGAGGAACTCCGCAAGCTGCCCACGACGCTCTTCGAACTGGCCGAGGTCGAGAAGACGCTGCTCCTGCTCGCTCACGAGCTCGGCCGCACCCGCCGCCGGACGAACGCGCTCGAACATGTCCTCATCCCCGAGCTCCAGGAGCAGCGAAAGGACATCGAGCAGAAGATCGGCGAGCAGGAACGCAGCAACATCAGCCGCCTGATGAAGATCAAGGACATGCTGATGGTCAAGCGGTAGAGCCCCCCGACGCCGGCCCCACGTGACATCCCGCCCCGGACCGGCGTTGCCTCACGGCAACATGTGGAATCACGCGCCACGGGGCCGCAACTCGCTATGAGCGAGCCGCTTGCCCTCTCCCAGCCCCAATCGGCCGCGCTTGTGGCGTTTCCCTGCGACAACGCTCCGCGTTCAATGTCGGGTCCAAGCAGCCGGCGCCCCGCCCTGCCAAGCCGGCTAACGCCATCTGATCAAAGCCCTTAGCCCGCATTTCTCACCGGGTGCATGACAAACAGGCCGTCCTGTGTTATAAT
>CAYLQD010000031.1:0-4772 GCA_964385685.1 uncultured Planctomycetota bacterium
GTCCGAAACATAAGTCATGTTCTGATACTGCTTCATTTGGCTGAAGTGTTACGTTTTACGAAACAAAGCCATTTTGAAGCAGTGGCCAGTGACCAGTAATCAGTCACCAGTTGAGAAACAGGCGGCAACGGAGGAGGAAGAGGGGGAAAGATGGGGAATGGGCAACAGACGGCTGTGGACATTGGACCATGGACAAGACGGCAGGAGACGGCATTTCCCCGTTTTCCGTTCTTCCCGTTTCCCCATCTTACACCGGCCGGAGGCGAGGATGAAGACCAGGAGACGAGGCGGACAGGAATGTCCGCCCTCACTGACAACAGGGGCGGGCCGGAAGCCGAGGGCGAGGACGATTATGAGGACTGAGAGACGAGGCGGACAGGAAGCGACTCCGCCCGCGGCGCAACGCGAAAAGGGGCTGTCGCGGCGGCGATGGGGGTGTATAATCCAAGAGATGAGGACCTTTTTCACACACGTTCTGGCATCCGGCACCCTGGCCACGCTCGCCTGCGCGGTTCTGATCGCGCCTCCGGCGCGCGCGGATGTCTTCTTCCTCAAGACGGGCAAGATCGAGGGCAAGGAGGTCGAACGCGCCGAGGGCCGCGTGACCATCCGGCAGGCGAACGGGATCGCCGTCACGGTCGACGAGAAGGACATCCTGGGGATCGAGGAACGCCAGACGCCGCGCGAGGTCTACCGGGCGATGGCGGCGAAGCTGAAGCCGGACGACGCCGAGGGCCATTACGCGCTCGCGATGTGGTGCCGCGATCACGAGCTGCGCGACGGGATGACGGCCGAACTCGCCGCCGTCCTGCGAACCGACCCCGACCACGAACGGGCACGCACGATCCTCGGATACGTCAAGACCGACGACGGCTGGATGACGCGCGAAGAGGCGATGAAGGCGAAGGGGATGGTGCTGGTCGACGGCCGGTGGCTCCCGAAAGAGGAGGCGGAGCGGCTCGAACGCAAGAAGGCAACGAAGCAGCTCGTCCTGGCCGTCAACCGGATGGTGTCGAAGATCCGTTCGGGCCCGAAGGCGGAACGCACGAAGTGGGAGGACCGGCTGGCGACGTTCAACAAGCCGGCGGTCGCGTGGAGGATGCTGCGGCTGCTCGAGGACCGTTCGCCGGCGGTCCGGCGCGCCGCGTGCCGCTCGCTCGGGCGAATGAGACACCGCGACGCGCTCTCGGCCCTCGTCGGCCGGGCGGTGTTCGATTCGGAGGAGACCGTGCGGGTCGCGGCCCTCGTCGCGATGCGGCAGATCGACGCCACGGACGCGAACGACCGGCTCTACCAGCTCATCAGCGGGCTGAAGGTTCAGCCGATCACGACGCTGTCGGACCAGCGGTCGGTCAAGCGGCTCTACCGTCGGATCGCACAGGCGCTCGGGATCCTGGCCGACGTGCGGTCGGTCCCGTGGCTGATCAGCATTCTCTATCCGAACGTCGAGATCAAGGGGGCGTCCGCCGGCACGAACGTCGGCATGACGCGCGGCGGCGGCGGCGGGGTCGGCGTCGACGCCGCGGACGGCCACCTCACGGTCGGCACGGGCGCGGTCGTCGAGGTCCCGGCCAACGCCGACCGCTACTACTTCAATACCGCCGCCGAAGAGGCTCTGAAGAACCTCACGGGGCAGAAGCTCGGGGTCCGCCCGAGCGCGTGGCGCGAGTGGTGGCGCGAGAACGGGGCCGAGCTGCTCCGGAAGGCCGAGGCGAAGAAGCGCGGCGGCCACGACAGAGCGAAGGCCCTGCTCGACGAAACGGCCGACGACAAGGAGGCGCCCGGTGGGAACAAGTGACGGGGTGGCCCTGATTGTGTTCGGGGCGCCGCCCCTGTCGGCCACAGCCGTGGGCGAAGGTGGAGGGTGACAAGAGGGGCACGCCATCGCAAGAGATTCTTCGCTGACGCTCAGAATGACAGGGGGTCGTCGAGGACATTCAGTTCCTTGTCATCCTGAGCGAAGCGAAGGATCTCCAAGCTGTTCCCATTATCAAGGCAGGGCCCGGCAGGAAATACCAGTGAACGAAACCGATGATGTGACCGACGAACGCCGCAAGCTGATCGCCGAGGTCCGCGCGCGCGTCGAGATGGAGCAGCTCTTCGGCGCGGACGTCTACCGGCACGATCCCGACGCGGCCGCCGCGGTGGCCGCCGCGCCCGCCGCGCCCGCGCCCGCGGCCGCCCGCGCGCCGGAGCACATCGAGGGCGAAGACGCGGACAAGCGCCGCGAGCTTGAAGCCCTCCGGCCGACGGTCGAGACCTGCCAGAACTGCCACCTGTGGGAGTCGCGCACGAACGCCGTCTTCGGAACGGGCAAGTCGGACGCGCGGCTCATGTTCATCGGCGAGGCGCCGGGCCGCGACGAAGACGAGCAGGGCGAGCCGTTCGTCGGCCGCGCCGGCAAGCTCCTCACGCGGATGATCCTCGCGATGGGCCTCTCGCGCGAGGAGGTCTTCATCGGCAACGTGCTCAAGTGCCGGCCGCCGGACAACCGCACGCCGACACTCGAAGAGATGGCCGTCTGCCTGCCCTACCTGATGCGGCAGATCGAGATCATCGGGCCCGAGATCATCTGCGCGCTCGGGGCGACGGCGCTCAAGGGCCTGCTGCGCGATCCGCGGGCGTCGATCGGCAAGATGCGCGGCCGCTTCATCGACTGGAACGGCATCCGCGTCATGCCGACCTACCATCCGGCCTACCTGCTTCGCTCGCCGGGCGAGAAAGCGAAGGTGTGGGAGGACCTCCAGGTCATCATGAAAGAGCTTCGGCTCCCCGTCCCCGACAAACCCGAACGCGGCTGAAATCTACGCCCTTTGTAGAAGTCCCTACACAGACCGCGTGTCATCCGTAAGCGCAGGTGTTCGGAGTGTTTACGGAAGCCGGGCCGCGTCCGCGGACGGCCCGGGCGCTCGCCGGGAGGGCGGCCGACGCGCGGCCCCGCCGCACGCCAAATGTAAAGATGTGAGCAGGATCGAGCGCACTGATAGCGTAAGATGTTGTGCCTCACTCGCTTAGCCACTCACCTTGACCCGGCCCGCACGAGCGACGCCCGCCGGCGCCCGCCGTGGCACGCGGATTGCATCTTCGCCCCCCGATGAGTTTTCCGCGCACCCGCGCGGTATGACTGGAGGCCGATTGGATGCATGGCCGCACCAGGAAATCCGTGTCCGGTCTCGCCCTGACGGAGTACGTCATCCTGGGCGCGCTGACGTGCCTCGTCTTCGGGATGACGGTTCCGGTGGTGAACGAGCATCTGGCGGCGGAGGCGCGCGCGCGCGCCCTCAGCGATCTGCGGCGGCTGTCGTCCGACATGATGGCCTACCGGCGCGATACGGGCAAGTGGCCGCGGACGGCGCGGTTCGCCTTCAGCGACGGGACCGCCGCCGGCGCCGAGGAAGTGGCGTTCGGCTTCGCACACCGGGGCCGCCACGTCTCCAGCTTCCTCGCCGTCAACCAGAGCCGGGTGCTCCGGTGGAACGGCCCGTACATGAACGTCTCGCGGCCCGACCCGTGGGGCCACCGCTACGTCGTCGTGCTTGAAGGGCTCGGCAGCCCCCTCAGCCCCTACGGATGGATCCTCTCCGCGGGCCCCGACGGCATCTTCCAGACCGGCCGCTGGGACCGCCTGGTGCAGGGCGACGACCTCGGCCTGCTGCTCCGATAGCCCCTTTTGACGCCCCCGCCGCGGCCGGAAAAATCCTCTAAAGGATTCTCCCCCGCATGTCGATACACTCGTCAGACGCATTCGATTGTTCGCTTTCCAGCCCGTTAGGTCTCTTCATGCAAGGAGGTGGGGGATGAATACCCGCAAGGTGATCGTATTGGCGTGTTTGTTCGGGGTACTGGCAGGCGGCTGCCAGTCGATATCGAAGGGCCTGCGTGGTCTCGGGTTCGAGTCGCGTGCGTCGCGGCTCTATCGCAAGCAGAAGGCGGACAACACGCGGCTCGCGGCTCAGAACGTCGAGTATGAGACGCGTCTGGCCGCCATGACCACCGAACACGAGCACATGAGAGCGAAGTTGGCGAGCTACAAGGATCGGCCGGCCGCGGCGCCCCCCGCGCCGGCGCCGCCCCAGACCGCCTCGGTCGACGAGCGCTGGGCGCAACTCCTGCGTTCGCTTGGCACCATCGCAAAGCCGATCGTCAGCGCCGACGGCAACAAGGCCGTTCGCGTCGGCGGCGACATCTTCTTCCGCTCGGGCAAGTCCTCTGTTCGAGCCGACGCGAGGCCGACGCTCCGCAAGATCGCGAACGCGATCCGGGATTTCGACGACGTCGTTGTGTTCGTCGACGGCCACACCGACGCCGACCCGCTCCGCTACACGAAGGCGAAGTATGGCGACAACTACGGGCTCGGCGCCGCCCGTGCCAATTCGGTCGTCAAGGAGTTGACGTCGCTCGGCGTGCCGCGGGCGCGGCTGGTTCCCAGGAGCTTCGGCAAGGACAAGCCGATATCGAACAACCGCACGACGACGGGCAAGCGCAAGAACCGGCGGGTCGAGTTCACGTTCGCCTTTCCGCCGCCCGCGACGAGCGCCCGCGCGGTCGCTCCATGACAAGGAACGCTTTCTCCGGTGACGGGACCCCCCCCATCCCGTCCACCCCACCAGCGCGCACGAGACCCGATTCCGGTCTCGTGCGCGTTTTTTTGTGTCGGCTGGTTTTGTCGCCGGGCGCACAGCAGGGCACGCGCAGCGAACGGGGCAGGCCCCCAACGAACGGGGCAGGCGGGCACCGGTGGAGTGCCGGGACGGAAACGTGCGTGTTCCGGC
>CAYLQD010000031.1:4782-34003 GCA_964385685.1 uncultured Planctomycetota bacterium
CCCCCATCCCGCCCACCCCACCCGCGCGCACGAGACCCCCGGGTGGGTCTCGTGCGCGTCTCCTTTTGAGCTTGATCTCAGGCGGGCCATCGATCTCGTGGCACGGGCGTCTCGCCGGTGTGAGTCACGGCCGGGCCTGTCCTGAACGAACCCGAAGGGACGGCCGCACCACGGTTCAGAGATCGTCTCCTGGCCCGGCTCGTCGTTGCTCTGTTGAAAAGCCCGGCTCACTGGTGCTAAGAGATTCTTCGCTTTGCTCAGAATGACAATATGCGGCCATCTGCACAGGTTGTCATCCTGAGCAAAGCGAAGGATCTCGGTTTTCAACAGAGCACCTCGTCGTCACTCGCGTCCGGCTCAACATCCGGGTCCGCTGCCGGCCGCTGCTAGAACTCGATCTTGACTTCGTCTTCGGCCTTGGCCGCGGGTTTTTCTGCGGGCTTTTCCGCCGGCTCTTCCTCGACCTTGTCCTCGGGCTTGTCCTCGGGCTTGTCCTCGACCTTGACTTCATCCTCGGGCTTTGCTTCGCCCTCGGGCGCCTCGGCGCCAGCCCCGGCCGTTGCCGCGGAGCTTTCCTGGTCGCTGACGACCCTCTCGATCTCGGCGGCCGGGATGGCCGTACCGCGCAGCCGCCGGACGGCCTTGGCGCGGAACTCGTCGTCCTCATCGGCGTGGACGGCCTTGATGAGCTTGACCACGTCGGGCGGGGTCGGCTTGCCGGGTTCCATCATGTCGGCGACGGCTCCGATGCAGGCGAGCCGTTCCTCGGCGGCCCGGTCGTCGGCCTGCGCCATGTCGGTCAGACGGGGCAGCAAGCTCATGACCTTCGCCTTGCCGAGCCCGCCGATCACGCTGATCCGAACCGCGCGGTCGTCGCTCTCGAGCGCGGCGATCAGTTCGGGCTTGATGGTCGCCAGGTGACGCGAGAGGGGCGAGCCGGCGGCCGGGATCGCGGCGAGCGCCTCGGCTCCGAGCCGGCCGTAGTGACCCGACAGACGCGTCGCCTGCTGGGCGACGTGCCCCGCGGCGATCGTGTCGACGACGGTCCGGCTGACGTTGTCGGACCGATCCCGGAGCGAGATGACGGCCACCGCCTGGGCGCCATAGGCCTGTTCGGCGACCTTCGTGTCCCTGTCGCGCGTGAACACAATGATGGGCACGGCGCCGATGACGGGATCGGCCTTCAGGGCCGCGATCGCATCGCCCAGCGTGTCCTGAACGATGATGGCGTCCTTGGGCGGAAGAGCGCGGGCGGCCGAGACCGCCGTGTCGACGCTGGAGGCCGAATACGGGATGTGCCCGGCCTTCCGCACGATCTGACGAAGCCGGTTCACGGCCTGGTTGTTGTTGCTGACGATGAGGGCCGCGGACACGCCCCGCTCGGTCAGGGCGTGACCGATGACCTTCACCGTGCTGCGCGCGGCTCCGAACTCGCCCGTGGGGCGAATGCGCACGATGGCGGCGGCGGCTTCGTAGCGAACGGTCTTGATCGGGTTTCTCAGAGCCCGGAGCAGCGGATTCGCCGTGGTCGCCAGGGCCTCGGGCAGGTCCTCGGGCTTCTTCTCCTCGATCTCGTCGCTCGTCCGGCGGGCCTTTCGGCGGGCCATCGCAATCACGTAGTTAAGAGTCGCTCGCTCGGCCGGCGTCGCCCGCTTGACGGTCGCGGCACGGCGGGGCTCCGCCGCCTTGACGCGCTTCAACTCCGACGCGACCTTGGTCTGGAAGAGGCTGGCGACGCTCACCCTCGGCTTGCGGGCCTTGGAGGCCGTGTCCGTCTCGGTCCTGACGACGTCCGGCACCTCATCGAGGGGCATTCGGATCGTGATGACGGCGGGCCGGACGGGCTCGCTCAGCGCCGCAAGCTCGGGGTACGTGTTGAGGGCCGGGTCCGCGACCTCGGCCAGGTCGCGGATGGTGCGGATCGCCGTCTCGGCGTCCTTGTCGTGGAGTTGGAGGGCGAGGGCCCGGTAGAAGTGCCGCTCTCCCGCGGACCGAAGCGTCATCAGCACGCGCCGCGCCTTTGCCAGGCGCTCGCGAAGCTGCCGTTCCTCGAGTTCAGAGAGCCGCGCCGCCTTGTTGCGCTTGCTGTAGGCCAGCTGGTCCTCGATGAGCACCGTCTCCTTCTCGTACGCGCTGATCAAGAGCGGCAGGACGGGCTCGTAGTCGGGCGCGGCCAGCAGGGCCCGCGCCGCGACCTGCCGGGCCATGTTGACGTTGTAGAGGAACCCGGGGACGACCTGCATGATGAGACGCTGCTCGCCGGCCGACCACGTCCAGAGGGTGTGCCCGTACTTGCTGGGCCGGTAGACGGACGGGTCGTCGTAGTAGTAGAGCCGTGCGTAGCGGAACAGGCCGACGTGTGCCGGCTCGTCGGGCACCTCGGCGTAGGCGCGGATCCGGGCGAGCGCCGCGGCCGCGACGTGCTGAACGGCCGTTGACGAATCGGCCGTCGCCGCCTGCAGCAGATAAGGCACCGAGCGTGGATCGCCGATCTGGCCGAGCACGAAGCAGATGTCCTGCCGAACCGACTCGGCATCCGCCCGCAGCGCCGTGCAGAGCGGCAGCACGGCCTCCTCGCCGATGCGGACGAGACAAATGGTCGCCTGCACGCGGAACATCTCGTAGTCCTTGGCCTCGACGTCGTTGAGGCGCTGGACGAGCGGCGGCACGGCGTAGCGGCCGGCGCGCTGGAGGTCGACGTAGATACGCAGCCGCTCCTCGAACGTGCCCGCGAGGCGCGCGATTCGCTTCTTGATCTGCTCGACGTCGGTGAACCGCGCCTTCTCGGCCTCGGCGGCAAGCTCCAGGAGCTGCAGGATGTTCTCGCGCATCTTCGGCGTGCCGCGGTTCATCACCTTGATGTAGAACTGGACCGTGGCCAGGTCGCGCAGTGCGAGCGCATCGGCGTGGCTCGGGCTCAGCTTCAACACCGCCTCGAACTGCTCCGCGGCCTCCGCGAACCGTTCGTTGTCAAACGCCTTGACCCCGTTCAGGTAGTGGCGGCGCAGCGCGCGCGCCTTGTCGTCGTCCTGCGCCCGGGCCGGGCTGGCGACAAGCAAGCAGCCGAAAAGGGCAAGAAAAAGGCCACAGCGGCGGATGAACCTGGTCACGGATTTCTCCTCCAGTTAGAAATGCTCGCCGGAAATCAGCATCTCGTACGACTCGCGCTCGCGAATCACCCGCGGCGAGCCCTCCTCAATCATAACCTCGCACCCGCGCGGGCGCGAGTTGTAATTTGAACTCATGCTGTAGCCGTAGGCCCCGGCCGAAAAGATCGCGAGCAGATCGCCCCGCGCGACCGCCGGCAGCAGCCGGCCCTTCGCGAAGCAGTCGCCGCTCTCACACACCGGCCCGACGACGTCGACGGCGACGCGCCCGTTGCTCGCCGCGTTCAGAGCCGCCTCGCCGTACGGAACCGGCTCGGCCGACCGCACCGGCCAGATGCGATGGTAGGCGTCGTAGAGCGCGGGCCGCAGCAGGTCGTTCATGCCCGCGTCGCAGATGACGAACGTCTTCGCGTCGGTCTCTTTCACGTACTGCACGCGCGTCACGAGCACCGCGGCGTTGGCCACGAGGTACCGGCCGGGCTCGAGGACGATGCGGCAGCCGCTCTTCTTGAGGTACGGGACGATGGCCGCGGCATAGTCCGCCGGCGCGGCCGTCTCGCCGCCCTTATACTCGACGCCGAACCCGCCGCCGATGTCGAGGTATTCGATCTCCGCCCCGCGGGCGCGGCACGCCTCGAGGAACTCGAGAACAAGCTCGAGGGCCTGCGTGTACGGCTCGGGGCTGTTGATCGGCGAGCCGAGATGCACGTGCAGGCCCGTGATTCGCGTGTGCCCCAGGCCCGCGGCGCCGTCGATGAGGGCCCCCGCGGTCGCGAAGTCGATCCCGAACTTGTTCTCGCGCTTGCCCGTCGTCGTGTGCTTGTGCGTGTTCGCGTCGACGTCGGGGTTGATCCGGAGGGCGATGCGCGCCTCCGCTCCGACCTCGCCGGCGACGGCGTCGATGTGCTCCAGCTCCGGGCCCGACTCGACGTTGAACATCAGAATGCCGCTGCGGAGGGCGGTTTCGATCTCCTCGCGCGTCTTGCCGACGCCCGCGAAGCAGATGGCCGCGGGGTCCGCGCCGATCGTGAGCGCCCGGAACAGCTCGCCGCCCGAGACGATGTCGAAGCCGGCCCCCTCGGCCAGCAGGGTCTTGCAGACCGCGAGATTGTAGTTGGCTTTGATCGCGTAGCAGATGAGCGGATCGACCTCGGCGAACGCGTCGCGGAGGGCGCGGAAGTTGTCGATCAGCGCGGCCCGGCTGTAGACGTATGCGGGCGTGCCGTGGGCCTCGACGATGTCGGAGACCGCCACGCCGTCGCACAGGAGTCCGCCGCTCTCGTAGGCGAAGTGTTCCACGCTATCTCCATTCGAGGCGGAACCGCTCGCCGCCGCCCATCTGAACGTCGTGGGCCGTCTCTTTGACGTCCGACAGAACGACGCGGTCGACCCGGTTGCCGTCGACGAATGTCCCGTTCGAGCTGAGGTCCTCCAGCTCGATGCTTGCCGCGTTGTGGTAGGTGAGTTTCACGTGCCGGCGCGACACGGTCCGCGCGGTCTCCTCGACCGTGCCCGCGTCCTCCAACTCCTGCCAGCGCGCGCAGTCCCGGAGCGAAATGTCGCACGACCGGCTGCGTCCGATGATGACGGCCTTGCCGTATTCGAGCGGAAACACCTCGCCCTCGACCACCCCGGACACACCGACGAGCACGGGGCCTTCGTTGGCCATGATCGCCTCCTTTCAGCGACATGGAGTCGCCGTGTGGCGCGGCCGTCCCTCTCGGCACGGCCAACCCGCGTGAATGGTAGCCGAACGGCGCGGCCAATTCAAGAGAATTGTTCCGCCCCGGAAGCGGCTCTTCGGGCCTCGCATCCGCGGGGCGCATCCCCTATAATCTGCGGTCGCTCGCTCCGGAGAACGCTGCATGATCGACGCGTGGATTGTGGTCGTCGGCGGCCCGCCCGCCTGGGGCCCGTGCGGCTCGCACGCGCTCCGAATGGCCGAGGCCTTCTGGGCCCTCGGCCTCAAGGTCCTATACGTCGAGTCCGGAGGCGACGCCGGCCCCTTCCGCCGGGCGCTCGGCCGGAGCAAACAAGAGGGGCAGACGGTCGTCACCGACCTCGAGCGACGCGGCTTCTTTGTCATGCGGGCCGCCCAACTCCCCCTGCTCCCCCTCGCCTTTCCCGAGCCCGTCCGGCGCTGGAACCGCTCCCGAACCGCCGCCCGCATCGCGCGGTTCCTCGCCGCCGTCAGCGCGCCCCACGTCATTGTCTGCCACTACGACTGGCGCTGGCCCGACATCCTGCCCGGCTCGCTCCAGACCGTCTCGCACGTCTACGAGTGCACCGACGACCACCGGAATGCGCCCGAGGTGCTCGCGACGCCGATGCTCGAACGGCATGTCCGCCGCACCGAACGGAAGCTGCTCGATCAGGCCGACCTCGTCGTCTTCACCTCGCGGCTCCTCGCCGCCTCGTCGGAGCGAAGGGGACGCCGCGTCGTCCTGCCCGTGGGCGTCGATGCCGCCCATTTCGCGGGCCCGGCCACAGGCGACCCGCACGACGCGCAGGGCGTGCCCGAGCGACGGTCCGACCGGCCCCGCATCGGGTTCGTCGGCCGCCTGACGGGCCGGTCCGACTGGGCGATGGTCCGCGCGGCCGCCATCGAGACCCCCGACTGGCAGTGGATCGCCGCCGGCCCGGCCGCGGGCATCGAGCCCCGCGGGCCCGACAACCTCCACTGGGTCGGCCCCGTCGCCTACGACGACCTGCCCGCGTGGCTGCGGCACTGGCACGTCGGGCTCGTGCCGAGCGTGGCAAACACCGAGTTCAACCGACGCTCGTCGCCCATGCGGCTGCTCGAATACCTGGCCGCCGGCCTGCCGGTCGCATCGACCGATATCCCCGCCGCGCGCGAGCTGGCCCAGCAGTTGCCGGGCCAGGTCTTCATCGCCGACGACTACAGCTCGCACTGCCTTGCCGAGACGGTCCGCCGGGCGCTGGCCGTGCCGGCGTGGAAGCGGGAAGGCGGCCGGACGTTCGCCCGGCGCCATCCGTGGCGCGAGCGGGCCGAGCGGCTCCTGACCCTGCTCGAGGGGGTCGCGCCCGCCGTGGCCGGGAACATCCGGCATACGCCGCAAACGAGATGACACTTGACGCTAAAGCGCCACGGCGTATCGTGACGATATACTACTGAGGTTCATGTTGGTAATGGAATCGCGGCAGCTTGTGACGAGATTCTTCGCTGACGCTCAGAATGACAGAACTATAGCTCACACAATGAGATATGTCATCCTGAGCGAAGCGAAGGACCTCTGTCGCACCTCGCGGGCGTGCCATTATCAGCATGGAGTTCAATAAGTAGCCGTTTACCCCGCTCGTCGAGTTCCAATGATCTGGCTGCGTGTCGCCATCATCCTGCTCGTCGCCGTGCTGCTGCAGGTGACCATCGTCCCGGCGCTCGACGTGCGCGGCGCCCGGCCCGACCTCCTGCTCCTGGCCGCGGCGTGCATGGCCGCGCGCGAACACGCCCGCGACGGCCGCCGGTGGCGCGCGTTCTGGATCGGCTGGGCCGCCGGCCTCCTGGCCGACGTCTACGCCGTCGGCTCGAGCGCGCCCTTCGGCCTGACGGCGCTCGCGTTCGGCTGCGTGGCGATCCTGGTCAGCAAGATGGGCGAGGACCTGTTCGTCGAAAGCTGCGTGGCGCAGTGGCTCATCTTCGCGCCCGTGTGCGCCGGGGCGCATTGCGTCCTCGCGCTCGCCCGGGCGGCGCTCGGCGGGCCCGCCCTCGGCGTCGGGCTTCGCGCCGCGCTGTGGACGGGGCTCTACTCCGGGCTCGTCGCCCCGGTCGTCTTCACCGTGCTGAAGCCCTTCACGCGGCGCCTCGGCACCTATCCGCGCGAGGGCCTCCGACGTGCCTAACCGCCGCATCACCGCCGTCCTCTGCGTCATTCTACTCGCGTTCGCAGCCGTCGAGGTGCGCCTGCTGCAACTCCAGGTCGTTCGCGGCGAACACTACGCCACCTACGCCGACCGCCAGCGCGTCGGCCTGCTGCCGCTCGATGCCGCACGGGCGCGAATCATCACGAGCGACGGCGTCGTGCTCGCCGAGGACCGGAGGGCGTTCGACATCGTCGTCGTCATCGGCCGGCTCGACCCGTCGGGCGAACGCCGCATCCGGACGCCGCTGCGGCGCCTCTTCTACGTGCCCCGCCGCGAGGAGGTGCTCCGGATCGTCGATACCGGATTCGAGTTGCACCCCGATCCGACCGACCCCGCCCGCCGGATTGTCCGCGCGTGGTCGAAGCTCAGGGTCAAGATCCGCGGCGAGGACGGCCGGCCCGACGTCGACCTCGTCGACCGCCACGTCGAGTTTCCGCTGCCCGAGCGCGTCGCCGCCTCCGTCGACCGGCTGGCCGCCCTCACGGGCGAGGAGCCGGCCGACCTGCTCGACAAGGTCGTCACGGCCGCGATCGACGTCGCGCGGCTCCGTGTCCCCGTGTCCGGCTCCGTGCCGATCGCCAAGGACGTGGCCTACGAAACGGTCGCCCGCGTCGAGACGCGGCCCGACCTCTTTCGCGGGTTCGAGGTCCGCGCCCGTTTCGCCCGGGCGGCGCCCGAGGGCCCGCTCGCCCCGCACCTCATCGGCTACGTCGCCCCGTTCAACCCGCGCGACGTCGAGGCCGCGATCGAGACCTACCGCGGCTGGCCCCGCCGCGGGTTCTTCCTGACCCAGCGCATCGGCCGCGCGGGCATCGAGAAGACGATGGACGGCGTGCTGCGCGGCGAGTTCGGAATGGAGTGCGTCGAGCGCGACCACATGAACCGCCGCCAGCGCGTGCTCGCCGATGCGCCGCCCAACCCCGGACGCGACGTCATCCTCACGCTCGACTCGCGGCTCCAGAAACTCACCGAGGAGGCGCTCGAAGGCGTCGTCGGCGCGATCGTCTTCCTCGACGCCCGAACCGGCCGCGTGCTCGCCATCGCATCGAGCCCGTCCTACGATCCCGCGCGGTTCCGCCAGGACTACGCGGCCCTCGCCGACAACCCCGATCGCCCGCTCTGGGACCGCTCGGTCCGCGGCCGCCTCCCGCTCGGTTCCGTCTTCAAGGTCGTCACGGCGCTGGCCGCGCTCGAAAAGGGCTGCGTGCCCGCCTCGGTCGACTGCCAGGGCGCCGTCCGCCTCGGGCGGCGCTCGTTCCGCTGCCACCGTCGGTACGGCCACGGGCCCGAAGACCTGACCAACGGGATCCAGCACTCGTGCAACGTCTTCTTCTACCGGACCGCCCAGCGGGTCGGCGACGCGGACCTGATCGCGATGGCCTATCGCCTGGGTTTCGGCCGCGAGACGGGCATCCGCATCCCGGGCGAATACGGCGGCAACGTGCCCCATCGTGCGGCGGGCGGCGAACTCCTGAACCTGGCCATCGGGCAGGGCAAGCTGCTCGTCACCCCCCTCCAGGTCGCGCGAATGATGGCCGTCGTCGCCAACGACGGCGTGCTCGTGCCGCCGAGGATCATCGAGGAGCTGCGCCCGTTCGACTCCGAAGAGCCCGCGGCCGTCGCTCTGCCCGACGCGCGCGAGCCGCGGGACCTCAAGCTCGCGAAGCGCTCGATCGACGCCGTCCGGCTCGGGCTCTACAAGGCGACCAACGAGTACGGCGGGACGAGCTTCCGCGCGTTCCGCGGCTTCGCCCGCCCGTTCCAGATCTGCGGCAAGACGAGCACGGCCCAACGCTCGCGCCAGCCGAACCTCGGGTGGTTCGCGGGCTACGCGCCGCACGCCAAGCCGCGGATCGCCTTCGCCGTCGTCATCGAGGGCCTCGGCGCCGGTCAGGGCGGCGGCAGCACGGCGGCGCCCCTCGCGCGGCGCATCTTCGAATCCATCCCGCTCGAACTGCTCGGGCTCGAACCGGCCGAGGAAGGAGGCGACTGAATGCTGCGGCCGGGTCTCCTCCGACGGCTCCACTGGCCCGTCGTCCTCGCCCTGCTCGCGCTGCTCGCGTTCGGCTGGCCGTACATGCAGAGCGCGTCGTACCGCTCCGGCCCCGACGGCCAGGGCTACACGACGTCGAGCCCGCAGAAGCAGATCGTGTGGATCGCTCTGGGCGTCGTGCTCGCGCTCGCGCTGCTGGCGCCCAGCTATCGCGTGTTCACGGAGGCGTCGCTCGCTCTCTACGTCGGCGGGCTGGTGCTGCTCGTCGCGGTGATGATATGGGGCCGTGAGACGAACGGGGCGAAGAGCTGGATCGAGTTGCCCGCGAACATCAAGCTGCAGCCGTCGGAGCTGGTCAAGATCACGACGATCCTCGCCCTCGCCCACTATCTCGGACGCGAGCGACGGCCGTGGACGCTCGGCCGCGTGCTCCGGGCGCTCGCGATCGCGGTCGTGCCGTGCATGATGATCGCCGCCCAGCCCGACCTGGGCACGGCGCTGATGTTCGTGCCCGCGGCCGTCGCCATGATCTTCGTCGCAGGCGCGCGGCTGCGGCACCTGGCGCTGCTCGCGGCCGCGGCCCTCGTCTTCCTGCCCATCGCGTGGCTCGGGATGACGCCGACACAGCGCGGCCGCATCGACACGTGGCTCCAGCAGGGCCGGCCGCTGACGCGCGCCGAGCGCATCGGCCGGTTCCACCATCTCATCCAGTCAAAGGTCGCCATCGGGAGCGGCCGGTGGACGGGCAAGGGGCTCGGCAAGGGCACGCAGAACAAGCTCAACTACCTCGGATTCCGCAACACCGATTTCGTGTTCGCGGTCATCTGCGAGGAGGCGGGATTCATCGGCGCGAACGTCGTCATCATTCTCTATATTCTGATCGCCGCGGGCGGGCTGGGGATCGCCCGCACGTGTCGCGAGCCCGTCGGTCGGCTCGTCGCCGTCGGCGTCGTCACGCTCCTCGTCGTCCAGGGCTTCATCAACATCGGGATGACGATCGGCCTGCTGCCCATCGTCGGCGTGACGCTCCCGTTCGTCAGCTACGGCGGCTCGTCGACCCTGTCGTCATTCCTGGGCATCTCGCTCCTGCTGAACGTGGGCTTGCGGCGGCCGCGGGTCACGTTCGCTCGCGAGGAACTCGCCGTCGTCGTCGGCCACTGAGGAATCCGCGAATGGCTGATCCATCCCTCTGCCGCCGATGCGGAAAGTGCTGCTGCCGGAAGATGGCGGTTGGCGGTGAGATCGTCTACCTCCCGCTCTTCTGCGACCACTTCGATCCCGACGCGCGGCTCTGCACGATCTACGAGCGTCGATACGAGCTGAACCGCCGGTGCCTCACCGTCGAGGAGGGGATCAAGCTGGGAGTCTTTCCCGCCGATTGCCCGTTCGTGCGCGACGCCCCGGGCTACCGCCCGCCGCGCGAACAATGCACAGAAGACGAACTGTCCCGCTATCTCGAGGACGGGTTCGAAGCACACGACGTCTGACTACAGCTCGGGGATCGGGCGGTCGTCGTCCGATGCGTCGTCCGGAGGTTCGTCTGCCGGCGCGTCGGGCGCCTCGGGCAAAACCATTTCAGGTGTCGCCTGCGGGGCCTCGCCGGACTTGTCGCCGGGCTGCGCCGCCAAGCTATCCATCATCTTGTTGAACGCGTCGGCGAGCCCCGTGAACTTGTCGCCGTCCCGAAGCTTCACGCGGATGTTCACGTTCCCCCTCGCGACCTCCTCCATCGACTTCCGGACCCGATAGACGGGCCCGGCGATCCGGTGCGAGATCAGAAGTCCGAGCAGGACGACGATCACGACGTGCAGCGTCAGGATCGCGCCGACGGCAACCGTGCACTGCAGCCGGACGTTCGAGATCCTCTCCGCCATCTCGCCCGCCAGCTCGGGGCTCTCGATCAGTAGATCGCCAAAGCCGCCCGCCATGTACAGGAAGAGGACGAGCAGACAGACGGACGTCGTCAGGGTCACGACAACCGGCAGAACGAGATACCGGTACTGGAAGCGGGGGTCGCAAACGACGATTCGGCGCTGATTGAGCTGCTTGGCCATGGTCGGAGTCCTCCGGCCGTCTTCCCCTTCTGACTCGACAACGGAGTATAGCATCCGCTATGGCGCGCGACAATCACGATTACGGCCGGATAGCGTCAACGAACGTGCTCAACGCGGACAGGCCCCTGCGCAAACGGAACAGAACTCGGTCCATAAGCGTCTGCCTCGGGAGAGGGTATTGGAGTTCGGGAGAGGCGCCGTCACCTGTACTCCGGCTGGGAGCGCAACAAGGCCTGGGCCTGGGCCTGGGCAATTCGGATTCTGAGCGTTCACGTGAACGCTCAGAATCCGAATCATCTCAGCATGGCTGTTCCGTTCCCCAAGCGGCCATCGGTACGCACGCGCGCACGCCGGAGTGGATATTCTGATCCCGGGGTGCGGAAGCGCGCGAGTTCGCGCTTCTCGTGGTACGGGCGTCTCGCCCGTGCGTCTCACGGGCATCCTGCCCGTGTGTGCATGCCGAGGGTGCGCGTCTGACGCACGGCCAAGCCTGCCCTGAGCGGAGCCGAAGGGATGGCCGTGCCACAGGAGCCCGTCGCCCGATGCCGCAGGCGGCGGCCACGGCAAGATTCCCCGAGTTTGGCGTATCGACTCCGCACGCCCCGCGTTTGACAGCAAATCCGCGCGGGACTAGAATGCGGGGAGGAGGAGTTCTTCCGCGTGAGAGCATTTCAGATCGCCTGTGTGCTGGCCGCGCTGTCCGGGGCGGTCTTCACAGGCCGGGCCCGCGCGGCCGATGCGCCCGACCCGCCGCTCTACCTGAACGTCGCCCGGGACGCCGCAGCGATCCTCCACCGACTCGACGAACTCGCCCGCGCCGGCCAGTGGGACAAGGCGAGCGGACTCGCTCAGCAGCACATCGAGGACAAGGCCGGGCGGCTCTTCGAGATCGAGCCGCGGCGCTACATCCCGTTCGCCGAGCGGGTCCGGCGCGAGGTGGTCGCCTGGCCGGACGCGGGGCGCAAGGCCTACGGTGCGCGCACCGACGAGCCCGCTCGGGAACTGCTCGAAGCCGCCCTCAAAGCGCGGGACCTCGCGAGGCTGGCGAACGTCGCGGCCCGCTACCCCGCATCGTCGTCCGCACCGGCCGCGCTCAGCGCGCTCGCCGGCCTGCACCTCGAGCGCGGCGAACTCGACGCCGCCGAGCGGGCGCTCAAACGCGCCATCGCTCTGAGACCCGGCGAGCCGCTCACGAAGAAACTCAAGGTCGTCCGGGCCGCGATCGCGAAACGTGATGCCGCGCCCGCGGAGCCGCCCGCCCTCGCCGGCGTCGGGCCGCGGCGCTGGTCGTTCACGCTCGACCGGCCCGACGTGGACGGGCCGATGGCTGAGGGCCTGCGCGCCCGCGGGCTCGCCGTCCCGAAGATCCTTCGCCCGGCCGTGTCGGGCGGCAAGGTCTTCGTCCAGACGACCCGCTGGATCGGCGCCGTCGACCTCAAGACCGGAGCGCTCGCCTGGCGTCATCCCGAGCAGCCGCCGCGGTCGAGCGGCCGCGACTGCGCCGACGCCGTGCTCGCGCCCGTCGCGCTGAGCGGCCGGGTCTATGCGACTGTCTCCGGCCAACTGGTTGCGCTCACCGCCGACTCGGGCCGCGTGGCCTGGCGGTACGCGCATCCGGCCGAGGGGGACGCCGCGCCGCGCCCCGAGCGGATCGTGAGTTCCCCGGCCGTGGGTGGCGGCTCGGTCTTCGCCTGCATCACGACCGTCGCGCAGGAGACGCGCGCGGCCGTCGTCGCGCTCGACGCCCGCTCCGGCGAGGTCCGCTGGCGGCGGGCGCTGTGCTCGCTCGGGTTCCGCGGCGTCCTCGGCCGCGGCGTACATCCGGCGCCGCCCACGTACCACGAAGGCGTCGTCTACGTGTCGACGAATCTGGGCGCCGTCGCCGCGCTCGACGCGCACACCGGCGAGGTGCTGTGGCTGGCGCGTTACGAGTCGTTCGACCTCGCGGCGCGGCAGAAGGCATTCCTGAAGGACAAGGTGTCGCGCAACGCCGCGCCCCTCGTACGTCGCGGCGCCGTCATCGTGGCGCCGCAGGACAGCCCCAAGCGGATCGCGCTCGACGCGCGCACCGGGAAGACGGTCGCGAAACGTCCGCTCCCGCCCGAGGCGAGCGATCTTGTCGTCGCCGGCGACGTCGTCCTGTCCGCATCATTCGACCGCGTCGACGCGCATGCCAACGCGAAGCCGCCGGCCGAGGAGCCCCGCAAACCGCCGCCCCCCAGGCCCGAAGAGCCCGACGAGACGAAGAAGCTCATGCCCGTCTGGCGCACGGCCTTCGATCCCGAGCACGCACGGCCGACCATCATCGCAAGCGACGACAGGAGCGTGTTCCTGACAACGGCGGCCTGGAGCGCCGCGGGAAGGCCGACTCCGAAGACGATCGAGCGGCGCCGACTGATCGACGGCCGGCTCCTGTGGCGAATGCGGTTTCCCCACGCGTTGAAGGCCGCTCACGTCGCCAAAGACGTACTTGTCCTGCGCGGGGCGCGGCAGCTTGTCGGCCTCGACGCCGCCACGCGGCGGGCGCTCTGGCGGGCGCCGCGCGCGGCCGCCCCTCTGACCATCGTCGACAGCGCCGTCGCCGGCGGCAGGGCGTTCGCCGTCGGCGAAGAGGGCGGCATCCTCGCGGTCGACGCGCTCCGCGGCCGTGAGCTCTGGCGGCGGAAGCTCGGCGGGCCCCTTGCCCCCGCTCCCCCGCTCGAGGACGGGAAGCATCTCGTCTTCTTCCGCAGGATCCCGGCCGCGCTGTTCCGGCTCGACCCGGCGACCGGCAAGACGGCTCTCGAACGAGACATCGGGGACGACGACACCATTCTCACCCGCCCGCCCGCGTTCCAGAAAGGCAGCGGCAGGGCGTGCGTCGTGCTCGATGGCCGCGAGGTCCGGAACATCGCGCTCGCCGACGGTAAGACGTTGTGGAAGATCGAGATGCCGTTCGGTGTCGGCCGCGTCGCGTCGACGCCCGACGAGAAACGCATCGTCGTCTTCCCGGACCGCATGGCGTTCGGCGACGAGGTCGTGTGCCTCGACGCGACGACCGGCCGGAAGCTGTGGAGGCGGAAGCCGTGGGCCGCGGACCCCGCGACCGTCTATGTGGACAATGAGTTGATCGTTGGCACCCGCTGGTACGCGGCGGGGAACGGCGTGGTCGCGTGGCGGGCGGAGAGCGGCGAGATCGCGTGGCGCCGGCTGATCGCCGGCGAGCCGGCGTTGAGCCGGGTCGTCGCCGCGGGCGAGTTCGTCGTCGCCGTCGGCGGCAGGGCGAGCCCGAGCGGCGGACGCTCGCGGGCCGTCGTCCTGCAGAAGAAGAGCGGCAAGGTCGTCGCCGCGTTCGATCGCCCCGGCACGGCCGACCTGACGTGCCTGGACGCGGGCGGGACGCTACTCCTCTGCTTCGCCCGCAGCATCGAGGCGTACCGGATGACGAGCGAAGCAGAGGTCGCCCGCCGGGCGAATCTTCTGGAGAAGAAGCCCGGGGCGCTTTCGGAGCGGGCGGTGCTGCTGGCCGCGCTCGGCGAGCACGACGCGGCAATGACGCTCCTCGAGATGACGCTTGGGGTCGGACTGGCCAAGCCGGGCGAGTTCGACGCGCTCCACGACCGGCTCCGGGCGATCCGCGAGGCCGCGCACGAGAAGCGGCCCGCAAGATATGAGGTCCCCTTCTTCGCCGTCCCGCCCGAGATCGACGGCGGGCTCCACGAAGACTGGCGGCGCGACCGCGCCGTGACGCTCAGCCGCCTGCGTCACGTCGAGTCGATGCATCCGGGCGGCGGCCTGCATTGGACCGGCCCCGGCGACCTCTCCGCCACGCTCTACCTCGCGTGGGACAACGCCAACCTCTACATCGCCGTCGATGTCCGCGACAACGAGCAGACGATGCACGACTTCGACGCCGCCGAGTTCAAGGGCGACTGCCTCGTCGTCGCGTTCGACCCCGAGGGCAACGGCGGTCACCGGCGACGCGGGCACGATGTCGCCTACCTGTTCGGGCTCGCGGCCAAGGGCGTGCAGCCCCGCGGACACGCCCCGCGCGGCGGCGGCCAGCGCATCCGGCGGAAGAAGGACGGGACCGGCGTGGTCTATGAACTCGCGGTCCCGTGGAAGGAACTCCGCGTCGCCCCGCGTTTCGGACGCCGGCTCGGGCTGAACATCTCGGTCATCGACGACGACGGCGCGGGCGCGACCAAGGCCCTGAGCTGGACTTCCGGCCTGACGCCGCACCGGAACCGTCATATAATGAGTGGGGCGATGACGCCCGCCCTCTTCGGCACGCTCGACCTGAAGGAAAGGTAGCTCGATGATGCGGACCTCGATTCGAACACTGGCTCTGGCAATCGCCTTGTGCGGCATGCTCGGCCGCGCGCTCGCCGCCGAGGCGCCAGTTGCGCCGCCCGAGAAGACCGACGCGGCCGAGGCCGTCGCCGCAACGCTCAAGCCGATCGCCGATGCGAAGCCCAAGGATCCTGCTGTTTGGGCCGCGGCCGCGCGCCTGAAGGCGATGGGGAAGGACGCCCTGCCCGCTCTGCGCGCCGCGGCCGAGGCCGATGGGCCGGCGCCCGCGAAGCTCGCGCTCGGATGGGCACTCCTCTCGCTTCAGGACTTCGCCCCCGGCGTAAAGGCGCTCGCGTCGGTCGTCGAGGGCGAGGGCGATCGCGCCGCGAAGCTCCACGCGGCCCGCATCCTCGGCGACATCGGCCGCGACGCCGCGGAGATCGAGGTGACCCGGCTCCTCAACGGCGCCAAGGACGACCTCGTCAAAGTCGAGCTGGCCGCGGCGCTGAGCCTGTGCGCGACGACGGAGGCCGCGGAACGGAAGGCGACGACGGCCCTCGTCCGCTTGGTCCGCGGCGGGAAGGGCAAGGTGCGGGCCGCGGCCGCGATGGCGCTCGCCGAACTCGACGACTTCCGCGAGCCGGTGCCCGAGGTGCTCAAGGAACTCGCCGCCGAGCCGACCCCGCGCGGGCGGCTCGCGCAGAAACTGCTCCAGCTCAAGCGGCTGTCCGACCTGATGATTCGCGAGAAGGAATACCGGGGCAGCCTGGGCAACCCGCTGCTCGACGAGATCAAGCGGCTCATCATCGAGTTCCACATCGAGCCGCCGCCGAAGGAGCACACGCTCGTCGACGCCGCCGCGCGCGGCATGGCCGGCCTGCTCCACAAGAACGATCCGTTCTCGACGTACATGAGCCCGGAGCAGTCGAAGGAGTTCCGCGAGGCGATCTCGGGCATGTACGGCGGGATCGGCGCCCACGTGACGTTCGTCAAGGACGACCGCACCGGCGAGAAGGTCTTCACGGCCGTCAAGCCCATCTACGACGGGCCGGCGTACAAGGCCGGGCTGCGGGCGTACGATCAGTTCATCGAGATCGACGGCCTGCCCATCAAGGGGAAGACGAGCGAGGAGCTTCGCGACATGCTCCGCGGCCTGCCCGAGAGCGTCGTCGCGTGCAAGGTGCGCCGCCGCGGCCCCGACAAGGACACGGTTCACCTGCTCAAGATCATCCGCGCGGCCATCACGCTCCCCTCCGTCTACCACGAGCTGCTGCCCGGCGGCGTCGGATACCTCCGCCTGACGAACTTCGGCGACACGAGCCCGGCCGAGATCGAAACGGCTCTACGCGAGATGGAGAAGGCCGGGATGAAGGGGCTCATCTTCGACCTCCGCGGCAACCCCGGCGGCCTGCTCCTCGCCGCACGCGACATCGCCGACAAGTTCCTCAAGGACAACAAGCTCATCGTCTACAGCGAAGGGCGGAACAAGAAGATCGCGCCGCGGAAGGAGATGCGGACGACCAACCCGGCCACGCACCCCGACTATCCGATAATCGCGCTCGTCAACGGCGGGAGCGCGAGCGCGTCGGAGATGGTCTCGGGCGCGCTCCAGGACCACAAGCGCGCCGTCGTGCTCGGCACGCGCAGCTACGGCAAGGGGAGCGTGCAGCGCCTCATCCCGCTCAGCGCGACCGGCGGGCGATCGACCCTGAAGCTGACCGTCGCCCGCTACTATCTTCCGAGCGGCCGGAGCATCCACCGCACGAAGGAGGACCGCGGCGGGATCGTGCCCGGCATCGTCCAGGAGTACGAGCCGAGTTGGACGACCGAGGCGTTCGAAAAGCACATGAATGCGAGCGACTTCTTCGCCTACTCGCTGACGCGATGGGCCAAGCACAAGAAGGTGCTGATGGAACTGGCCGCGTTCGACAACCAGGACACGGCGGCGTATCCGGAGTTCGACGCGTGGTTCGACACGCTCAAGGTAAAGACCGACAAGGATAGCGCCCGGCGGCTGCTGCGGCAGTGGATTCGGCGGCTGACGGCCGACGAGCAGGCGCGCGACTGGGCGACCGACCTCCAGGAGGACAACCAGCTTCGGCGTGCGGTCTATGAGCTGAGCAAGAAGATTCCGGCGCTCGACCTCAACGCCGAGCCCCGCTACAAATGGTTCATCCCCGAGTTTGAGAAGGCCGAGAAGGCGGAGGCGCCGGAGGCGGCGAAATCGGAAGAGCCGGGAGCGGAAGAACCGAAGGACGACGCCAAGCCCGACGCGAAGTAGCACAATCAGAAGCGGTTCCTGACACACGGGAAAACGCTTGACGCCGCCGCTTCGACGGCCATAGAATCTTGACGTTGGCCTGAGTGCCAACAGGCGGAACCGGGACAAATCGAACAGCATTCGAAGCGTATCGCCGCAACTGGTGCGCTCAGGCCGACGTGTGCGATCGTCTAACGACTACATGCGCCGAAAAGGAGGGAGTCGATGATAGAGTTCTCGTGTGAGAAGTGTGGCCATCACATGCGGGCCAAGGATGAGTATGCCGGCAGGAAGGCCAAGTGCCCGCGCTGCCAGGAGGTCTTCACGATTCCCGGCCCGTCCGTGGCGGCGTCTGATTTCAGTCCTCAAACTGCCCCGCCAGAGCCGCCGGCCCCTCTGCCGGTCGCTCCGCCCGCTGTGGCCGCGGCCCCTCCCCCGCCCCCAGCAGACCTAACTCCGGCGCCCGCAGCCGGTCCGACGCACGTTCACGTTCATGCGGACGGAAGGCCCACGAAGGGCACAAGTGGCTTTGGTGTCGCGGCGCTGGTTCTCGGTATCATCGCTTGCCTCACGTGCTGGATTCCGTTCGTCGGCCTCCTGAGTATTCCTCTGAGTGTGCTGGGGGCGATCTTCGGTGTCGTCGGGATAATAGTCTCCGCAACAGGGCGACGATCCGGGATTGGCATGCCCGTCGCTGGCGCGTCTGTTTGTGTCGTGGCCATCATCATCGCCATCTTGTCGACCGGCGGGGCGGCCGTGGCAATTGACCAGTCGGTCAAGGAAATGGAGAGGTCACTCGACGAGGCAACGAAGGAGATGGCGGAGGAGGAAGCTGGCCAACGGGAGCAGCCAACGGCACCTGGGAACGAAGCCGGCGGCAAGGCGCCGGCTGAGAGACCCTGGCCGTCTGCGAAGGTGCCCCTGAGGCATGGGGACGTTCAAGTCCGGATTGTATCCGTGAACATCGGGAAGGTTGAGATCCAAGACCTCATACGTGATGGGACTTCTATCTCGAAGGATTCACTGCTGAGCATCAAGGTTGAGGTTCGGAACCTGAGCGAGACGAAGAAGCTCGGCTACCGGACTTGGGCGGGACGGGACCTATCCTTCGGCAAGGACTTCGCCACGCTTGAAGACAACTTCGGCAATTCATACAAGAGGGTCACGTTCGGCATGGACCAACCAAAGGGGAGGGTAATGAGCGAATCGTTGTACCCCGGGAAGCCGCTTACCGACGTGCTGGTCTTTGAAACGCCAATCGAGAAAGCGCAGTACCTACGGCTTGAGTTGCCCGCGGGCAATGTTGACGGCGAAGGTGTCCTGCGGTTTCAGATCCCGATGACGATGATCAAGCGTTAGGGGGCTGTTCGCCCGGGCAGGTGAATGGAGAGGAGTTGAGGATATGAGAAACGTTATGAGAGTTCTGCTGGGATTGGCTGTGGCCTCATCTGTCTCCGGGTACCCAACGCTCGTGTTCGGGGCGGAGGCTGCCGTACAGGAGCAGGAGATTGCGAGCTTGAAGGCGCAACTTCGATTGTTCAAGTCGCAACTCACCAAGAAGGTTGCCGAAGTCAAGAAGCTGAGGAACGAGAATCAAATCCTCAAGGATGAGAACCAACAGCTGCGAAAGGAACTCAAGGCTCTCAAGCCCGCGCCGGAAGTAGAGCAACAAGATGGCAAACAGCCTGCGCGCAAAATCGATGACAAATGGAACGGCTTCCGCGGAATCACGTGGGGCCAAGATATCAAGACCACGAAAGGCATGGTTTTGGTGGAGACTTCCGATAACGGAAGGACCAAGTTCTACAGAAAACAAGGCGACCCGATGAAGATTGGAGAAGCCGAGTTGTCGTCGACTGTATATTACTTCTACAAGGGCGAGTTTGCCGGCGTCATGATTCACAGTAAGGGGTTGCAGAATTGGTCGAGCCTCAAGCGAGCAGTCCTTGCCCGTTTCGGCGACGGCAGCAAATCCGAATACGCGGATACGTGGTGGTGGAGTAAGACATTCACGCCCAACCTGAATTGCGGAGAGTGCGTGGTTTATCTCTCATACAATCAATTCTCAAAGGAAGGTTCTCTGAGCCTTTATTCAGCTTCTCAGAAGGCAAGACGGCAGGTCGATGATGAGGCGGCCGCCGAAAAGGCGAAGGACGACTTCTGAGATACGACAGATGTCAAACCGACGAAGCTGATGACTGGCCGCGAGGCAAGGGACTACCCCTAAGAACCTGCCCAGAGCCGCCCTCAGGAGACAAGGTACTCATGTCCCCAAAATGGGGACATGAAGGTCCGGCGGCCCGGACGGAATGGGCGACGCGGCGCCGCCCGCGAGGGCCAGGAAGGAACGGCGAGAACGAGCTCGGTAGTGGGCCAAGCCACATGACAACGAGGAAGGATATCTGGGGGCTCTACTTCGCTCGACTCCTGGACCTGCTCCGGCAGGAAAGGCCCCGGCTTGAAAAACTGATTAGGGAACAGGTGCGGGACGAGATCGCTCTGAGATATCCGCGCTTGGACGAAAGGACGTCGAAATACCAGGAAGTCGCCGTCGGATTCCTGGAGGAGCGGCTGTGTGAGTACCGCGACGATTATTGGGAGACGTATCTGCAGCCCCTGGCGACCGGGGCCAGCGCGGCAGAGATAAGGGACGTGAGCCGGCAGCTTGGCTGGTACGACATGCAGCCGGAGGAGGAAGAGATCGACCAGCGAATCGAGACCGGCCTGAATCTTCGCCAATCGCCGGACAATATTGTCGGCGCGCTCATTCAGGAGTTCGGCGCCTTCCCCAACAAGTCCATTATCAGGGCGTACTCCGCGCAACCGAAGACCAACTACCTGCCGGAGTACGCACTTGCCGTCGCCATTCAGCAGGTTGTCAGCGAGAGCTGACTTCCGGCGCCGCGGGGCGACGCCACCGTAAGGGAACCCGAGAGGACGGGGCTTGATTATGACTGAGGGGCCAGCTACATCGGGGAGGGCACCGTGAGCGTCGCGGAGCAGGGAGTCAGTGCCGTTTGCGTCCTCGGCGCTCTACTTCTCGTTCTCGGGTGCGTGGAGCCGGGCGAACGCGGGCAGTGTCACCTCCTAGAACCTGTTCGGGAGGATCGGGAGTTGATTCGAGCCATTCGGGAAGCCATCGAACGGAATGTGTCTCCAGAGCGTATAGAGACTGTCATCGGTACGCGCGCCATTCTCAATACGCTAAGAGAAAACCACAGAAGGGAGCTGACAAACTCTGACATCGGCGAGGACAAGGACGAGCGCGGAACGATGGAGGACATCAGCATCATGAAAGGGGCGGAACACGTGGTCATGTGGGCTAGAATCGGCAAGCCCGGACGTGTGGTCGCGGCATGTTGGCTTGAAGACAGGCGCGTGGTCCTCGTATTCGGGCGGTTCCTGACCCCAGAGCGACTCTCTGTGATTCGTGTGGCTCGGGAAACATCCATACTTACTTCCGGCCATGCGGCTGCACGTCCGTCCCTTTCCGCCGCGAGGAGAACCGTGGCTCGCGCACTCCGATGTCGCGGGGTCCGCAACGCGATCCGATCGCGGACGTCGAGAGGATCAATGCTGCGGCCCGTGAGAGGATGCGACGACTCACGCAGCCGCCAGCGCTGCCAACCACAGGCGAACCGCAGCCGCATTACGGGCATCAACCAAGAGGCAGACAATGAACGATCATTTAATCGAAAGGGGATGAAACGATGAACACGAAACGCTATGTCACGTCAGCGCTTCTCACCGTGGTATTCGTATGGATGATTCCCCCCGTTGTCGAGGCAGGGTACCGGGATGGAATGAGTCTGTATGAGTATGTCGGGAGCGGCCCCGCGGTCGCCGTGGACCCCCGCGGGCTGGCCATCGTGGTATTCGATGCGTTGGATCCGGACCCACCGAAGGAGAGGCAAAAGCAAGTGGAGGGCAAGAATCGCTTTCTGAAGGGCTTCGAGGGCGAGGCCAGGCCCGCTACGCACCGCGCGGGCCGCCGCGCGGGCGAAGTTGCCTACTATGCGCGGCAAGTTGTCAAGAACACGACACCAGAGCTCTACGACAAGTACAGGCGAAAGTACGTACATCTGTCGGGGACGAAGGAACAGATGTTCGAGAAGATCAAGAAGACACTCGAGGAAGTGAAGGACTGTCCGGAGAATCACGTTGTCTTCGCCTCCCATGGGCAAAGTTACGAGGGTGAGGACGCTGCATTTACTCTTAAGTCTCACGAGGAAGTGATGATCCCATTCGACGATTTCCGCGGGCTTCTTGGCGAACTCAAGGGTAAGTACAACACAAAGACCTTTGCTTTGATGGCCTGCGACATCTCCAAGGAAACGGCTGCTTCTTTCCGACACAAGCTCGGTGGCGACGTCTCTTTCTACTACTATCAGGGACTCATCAAGTTCTCTCAGCCGAGGTGGCGGGCAAACGTCTCTCTCACAGGACAGCGCCAGACGTGGGGAAGATACAAAGGCAAGCCTCTGCGTACGCTCACTGAAACCTATAAGACGGAGCCATATGACCCGGCCAAGGTCCGGTGGCGCGCGGAAGAGAAGGATGCTGAAGGCAAGCCGATATTCCAGTCGTTGAAGAAACTCGAGTAGAGAACCGGAGTGCAAGGTACGCCGAAGTAGATGTGTCGGGAACGGGGGGCACACAATGAGAGCATGTCATTTCTGCATGATCGCTTTGGCCTGCTTCGCTGGCTGCAACGGCAATCCCGAACTGGATGAGTTCGACTCATTTGTCCGGGCTTCGCAGGACGGGCCACCGCGGCCCTTTGCATCATTGTCGCAGTTGACTGAACGTGGTGACCGGATGCTTTGGCGGGAATCCGAGGCGCCGTTCACCGGAACGCTGGTCACATATGACAGTACTGGCCTACGGTCGAAGATATACTACGCCGGGCAAGCCCTTGAACGGTGGTATCGAGCTCCGCCAAGCTCATCGATACAGATACACCGCCTCGCCGGAGAGACAGCCCGGGATGCTATTCGTCACTACATCGCTCGAAATGGTCCAGGTCACAACGAGTACTCTTTCTTGGCAAGCCACGGGCGAGAATCGGATCTCCCAATGCTTCTCGCGTCCTTGCGCTCTTTTCCAGAGCACAAGGATGGTAGCATGATCTGTAGCCAATCACACTGCGTCGCTGCTCTGCGCGCAATAACCGGTGCGAATCCCGGAAACCACTACTCAGACTGGGCATCTTGGTGGAAGCGCAAGTATGACACCGAAGTTCCTGACTGGAAGCCGCTGAATGAGTGAGTCCCTTGCCAAAGACCGCGTCCGCCATCAAGCGACGTATTGCTCAATTCGCTTCGTACGTCGGAGATGCTGTCGTCCCCAGAATGCGGACAGTGGTATTCGCGGCGGCTGGGATCCGAACTCCGCGCCACGTCGTGGACCGGTCAGAAGAGCGAGGCGTACGTCCGAATCCTGACCCACAGCCTGATGCTCCTCCTATTACGCCTCGCCCCAACAACACCTTTTCAACAGAGCAAGTGCACCCAAGAACAGTTCAATGAATGGTGTCGTTTCCCGACCGATTTGCCAGAGGTTTCATGGCAGCAAGAAAGGACATCTGGGGCCTGTACTTCGCTCGGCTCCTGGACTTGCTCCGGCAGGAAAGGCCCCGGCTTGAAGAGCTGATCAGGGGACAGGTGCGGGATGAGATCGCCTTGAGATTTCCGCACCTGGACCAAAGGACGTCGAAATACCAGGAAGTCGCCGTCGGATTCCTGGAGGAGCGGCTGTGTGAGTACCGCGACGATTATTGGGAGACGTATCTGCAGCCCCTGGCGACCGGGGCCAGCGCGGCAGAGATAAGGGACGTGAGCCGGCAGCTTGGCTGGTACGACATGCAGCCGGAGGAGGAAGAGATCGACCAGCGAATCGAGACCGGCCTGAATCTTCGCCAATCGCCGGACAATATTGTCGGCGCGCTCATTCAGGAGTTCGGCGCCTTCCCCAACAAGTCCATTATCAGGGCGTACTCCGCGCAACCGAAGACCAACTACCTGCCGGAGTACGCACTTGCCGTCGCCATCCAGCGGGTTGTTAAGGAGAACTGACGTCCTGCCCTTCGCGGCGAGTCTTGACGCGACCTCGTTCCGAAGGAGCGGCTCGCCCGCCTCCGAGTAGACATTCCCCGCGCGGGGTGGGCGACCGGCGCCTCTTCCGTTCCGTGGCACGGCCATCTTGGCCGTGCGTCTCACGCCCATCTTGGGCGTGTACGCCCACGGGCAGGCCTGTCCTGAGCGAAGTCGAAGGGATGCCCGTGGGACGCACGGGCGGGACGCCCGTGCCACGGAGAGGCGTCCTCAGGTCGGTTCTTCGCGGCTCTACCCACTTCGAGATGACCCGTGTTCGGAGTACCCACTCCCCGTCTTCGCCGCCGGCTTGCGGACGGCCGGCGCCGGTGGTATCATCCCGCCCCGATGCTTTCATGGGCGAATCACGAACGGAGGAGCCGGTGGGCGACGCGATCCGGGAACTGCTGTCGACACCGCCCGGCCAAGCCCCGGAACCGAACGACCTCGCCGCGGCCTGCGCGGAACTCAGGACCGAGGCGGATTGCGACGTCTATGAGTCCTCGGTCGTCGCGTCCGGCCGGCGGCTCCACTTCCTGACGCGCGAGCGGCAGAAGCGCCTCGGCATCGCTTCGGTCGAACTCGGGGAGGTCGCCGTTCGTCTCACGCCGATGAACCACGAGAGCGTCGTCGCGCTCCGCGAGGCGCTGCCTTCCCTCGCCCCGACCTGCATCGGGCTCAAGACCTCGCTCGGGCTCGGCGACCGGCTCGGTCTGGCCACGCCCGGACACATCCGCGCCGTCCGCGGCACCGGCCTCGCGCCCGTCCTCGCCCAGCAGTCGATCCGCGAGATGACGCGCACCCGCCGCACGCCCGAGGAGGTCGTCGACGCCGCGACCTGGGGCGCGCTCCAGGAGGGCCACGTCGACGGCTTCGGAGCGGACGCCGACCACCTCAAGACGACCGACGACATCGACGCGACCGCGGCCGCCGGGTTCACGATGTTCACGATCGATCCGGGCGACCGCGTGAACGACGACGCCGATGCGCTCGACGCCGACGCGCTCGAGGACGCGCTCGCCGACGTGCCCTGGGACCGAATGGAGACGACGCAGGCGGACTTCGAGGCGCGGTACGCCGGAGAGAGCTTCGATCTCGACGGGTCCACGCTCGACTGCCCGCCCGAGGCGGCCGCGCGGGCCGCGGTCAAGTACGGCGCCGTCGTCGCGCACACGCTCGCGATGTGCCGCCACGTCGAATCCGTGATGGGCGAGCGGCCGTTCGAAATCGAGATGTCCGTCGACGAGACCGATTCGCACACCTCGCCCGTCGAGCACTACATCGTCGCCGCCGAACTCGCCCGGCTCGGTGTGCGGCCCGTCAGTCTGGCCCCGCGGTTCGTCGGCGACTTCGAGAAGGGCGTCGACTACAAGGGCGATATCGACCTGCTGGAGGAGACGTTCGGCCGGCACGTCGCCATCGCGAGGGTCCTCGGGCCTTACAAGATCAGCATCCACTCGGGCTCCGACAAGTTCAGCGTGTACCAGGTCGCGGCGAGGATCGCGGGCGGGCTCGTGCACGTCAAGACCGCGGGCACGAGCTATCTCGAGGCGCTCCGCGCGGTCGCCCGCGTCGAGCCGGACCTCTTCCGCGAGATTCTCGCGTTCGCGCTTGAACGCTGGGACGAGGACCGCGCGACCTACCACGTCTCGGCCGATCCCACCAACGTCCGGCGTCCCGACGAGCTGGCCGCGGGCGAGCTTGAGGGGCTGCTCGATCAGTTCGACGCGCGGCAGGTCCTGCACGTCACGTTCGGATCGGTCCTGACGACCGAGAAGCCGGACGGCTCGTGGCTCTTCCGAGACCGGCTCTACGACACGCTGCGGGCGCACGAGGAAGAGCACCACGCCGCGGTGGCCGCGCACCTGGGCAGGCACGCCGCGCCCTTCGCCGTGAGTCGCTGATCGGGGAGATGGTTGTCCGGATCGCCTCGCCGGACGTGGCGCCGTTGAGAAGCGAGATCCTTCGCTGACGCTCAGGATGACATGAATACGCAGACCCAGCAGCAGTTGTCATTCTGAGCGGAGCGAAGAATCTCTGCTCTGTCGCAAGAGCCGGCTCCAAACGGAGCCGCCGGACGTCAGTCCAACTCGACGAGGATCTTCGTGAACGCGGCGGGGTCGGCGTCCCACGCGCGGAGCGCGTCGCCCGCGTCCGCGAACGGGACGACCTTTGTGATGACGTCGTCGACGGGGAAGCGGCCGGCTTCGAGCATCGCGATCACGTCGGCGAACTCGCCGAGCGCGTTCCGCGAGCCGCGGATGTCCAGCTCCTTCTGCACGAAGAGCTTCGTCTCGAACTCGACCGGCTCCTTCGCGTAGCCGATGGTGACAACGCGGCCGGTGAAGGCGACCTCCTCGACCGCGGCGCGGTACGTCGCGGGCAGCCCGACGGCCTCGATGACAACGTCCGGGCCGTGTCGGCCGGTCAACGCGCGCATCCGATCGTGCAGGGCTTCGTCCGCCGAGTTGATCGTGTGCGCCGCGCCGGCCATCCCGGCGAGCGCGAGCTTCGCGTCGTCGATGTCCACGGCGGTTACGTTCGCGCCGACATACGCCGCGGCCGCGACGGCGCCGAGCCCGATGGCGCCGCAGCCGAGCACGGCGACGACGTCGTCCGGCGTGACCTCGCCGCGGTGGACCGCGTGAAAGCCGACCGTCAACGGCTCGACGAGTGCCAACTCGCGGGGCGACAGCTTCTCCGACGCAGACATCTTCTGCCACGGGGCGACGATCTGCTCCGTCATCGCGCCCTCGCGCTGCACGCCCATCGTCTGGTTCGACCGACAAGCGTTCGGCCGTCCGCGAAGACACGCGGCGCAGCCCCTGCAATTCGTATACGGCGCGACCGTCACGGCCATCCCCGGCTTCAGCCCGTCCGGCACGTCGGCGCCGACCGCCTCGATCGTCGCCGCGATCTCGTGCCCCGGAATCCGCGGATACGTGACCATCGGGTTCTTCCCGCGGAATGTATTGAGGTCGGACCCGCAGAAACCGACCATCCGGACGCGCAACAGCACGTCCTCGGCGCCCGGCATTGGCTTCTCGATATCGACGATGTCCGTCTTGCCCGGCTCGGTAATAACGAACGCTTTCATGTTCTTCCCCTCTCTCGGTCGCCCCGGGTGCTGCGTAACAGTGCGGGAGCGCCAACAAAGCAGTGGGGCGGACATTCCTGTCCGCCATCCGGCGCGTTCTGGAGATTCTTCGCTTCGCTCAGAATGACATGCCTTGCTTGCCGATACGTAGTCATGTCATCCTGAGCGAAGCGAAGGACCTCTGCTGTTCCTCGGTGCAGTCCCATTTCCAACATGCACTTCAATGAAGTCCGTAGGCTTCGACGGCCGTGCCGCCCAGTATCCGCTCCTGTTCCGACGGCGACAGAGCCGCCCAGTCCGACACGATCCGATGCCACCGCCCATACTCGCACGCGACCAGGCACACGGGCCAGTCGGACCCGAACATCAGGCGGCCCGGCCCGAACGCATCGAGCGCCGCGTCGAAGTACGGCGCGAGCTGGTCCTCGGTCCACGCGGCCCAGTCCGCTTCGGTCACCATCCCGGAGATCTTGCAGTAGACGTTCTCGCGCGTCGCGAGTTCGGCGATGTTATCGCGCCACGGCGAGATCACGTTGTCCTTGATGAGCGGCTTCGCGATGTGGTCGACGACGAACATTTGCCCGGGATGGCGGTCGACGAACTCGATGCTCTGCGGCAGGTGCCGCTCGAAGATCAGGATGTCGTGGACGAGCCCGAACTCGGGCAGCAGATCGACGCCGGCATTGAAGTCGTCGCGGAGCGCGTAGTCGTCGTCGGGCTCGTCGTGGAGCACGTGCCGCACGGCCTTCAGCTTGGGATGCGGAGCGAACCGTTCGAGATCGGCCCCCACGTCCGGCGAGACCAACGGCACCCACCCGACGACGCCGCGCATAAACTCGTTTTCGTCGGCGAGCGACAGCAGCCACGCGGTCTCCTCGACCGTCTGCCGCGCCTGCACGGTGACGACGCCGTCGATGCCGGCCGCGTCGATCTCGTACTTCAGGTCGGCGGGCAGGAAGTCGCGGCGGATGCGCGCCATTCCTTCGCCCATCCAGGCGTACTCGTCGGCGTTGTATTGCCACAGATGATGGTGTGCGTCGATCTTGTCGCTCACCGCATGCTCCCGTCCTGGTTCTGCGGCAGGCCCGACGGCCAGATTCGATCCTTCGCCGGCGCCACAATCGCCGCGACCTTCGCGAGCAGCCCGGGGTCGGGCTCATATTCGAGCGACCGAATGTTCTGCTCGACGTGCCGCTGCTTCGACATGCCGACGAGGGTCGTCGCGGCGCAGGGATGATCGATGCAGAAGCGCATCGCGACGTCCGACACGCTCACGCCCTCGGCCGCGCACAGCTCGACGACCTTGCGGCCGGCGTCCTGCACCTCCTGCGGCGCCGGATGCCAGCCGGGCGCGCCCTTGTCGGACAGGATTCGCATGTGCAACGGCGACGCGTTGATCAGCCCGATGCCCTTCTCCCGGCAGAGGGGCGTCAGGATGTCGTCCATATCCGTGATCATCAGGTTGTATCGGCAGTAGGAGAGGATCGTGTCGACCTCGGCCCGCCCGGCCACGTCGCGAAGGAGTTCGAGGCACAGGCCGGTGATGCCGATGAAGCGCGCCTTGCCGGCCTCCTGAATCCTGCGGACGGCCGGGATTGTCTCGTTGATGATCTGCTCGCGGTCGCCGAACTCGATGTCGTGAATCTGAAGCACGTCGACGTGGTCGGTCCGGAGCCGCGTCAACGATTCGTCGATGCTCCGCGTGACGCGCTCGGCCGAGAAGTCAAACCCGCCCTCGTCGTCGGGCATCCCGTAGCGGCCGCACTTGGTCGCAAGGATGACCTCGTCGCGGCGGCCCTGGAACGCGTTGCCGAGGTTCGTCTCGGCGAGTGTCCGGCCGTAGAACGGCGCGACGTCGAAGTAGGTGATCCCGTGGTCGATGGCGTGCTGGACCGCGCGGACGCCCTCGTCGACGGGCGTCTGGCCGAACTCGTTGCCGAGCGGCGAGGCGCCGTACCCGATCACCGACACCTTCAGACCCGTGTTTCCGAGCGTGCGGTATTCCATGAAGTCCCCGATCACGAGCGATCCGATGGCACGGTACCGCGAGCGGGAGTATACCGCATCACGGCGCGCTGTCAACCGGGCTGCGGAGCCCGCTCCGACGTTGGGCCGCCGTTTGGGCTCGCCCACGAGCCCGTCCGTGGAGCTTCAGCTCCGGGTGCGGGCTTCTCCGCCATAGCATCGACGGAACAGCTCAAGCCCTGCCGCACGCGATCCGCTCCGGCCGCAGCGCGCAACTCGCCCGGCCCGCAATTCCGATTCTGAGCGTTCACGTGAACGCTCAGAATACAAGTTCAGTATGTGGCACGCGGCCCACGCAAGCCCTGAACGGGCCGGATGGCTCCCGCATCGAACCAGACACTCTGCGAGCGCCGTTCGTAGTCCGTTGCCCGACAAGGACCTACGCCTCCTAACCCGCATTTCTCACCGGGTGCATGACAAACAGGCCGTCCTGTGTTAT
>CAYLQD010000032.1:0-33546 GCA_964385685.1 uncultured Planctomycetota bacterium
CAGGAGGGCGTTGCCTTGACTGCGCTCGGGGCCGGGAGTAGTATGATGAAGGTCGGATTGAGGCGCAGGCGAACGAGGACGGTGATGAAGGAGACTACCTGCAGCTCGTGCGGCCGGCAGATGTCGCTCAAGGATCTCGAGCACGGCTCGTTCCGTAAGGTGCTCGACGACCTCTACTGTCCGCAATGCCTGCTCAAGATGGGGCAGCCGCGCAAGATGCGCTGCCCCGGGTGCGGCCGAGAGACGATGGCCGTGCTGCATGAAGGCAAGTACACCTGCACGCATTGCGGCCGCGAGATCGGCGGCAGCCAGGAGCAGGGCGACATCCCGTCCGCGAAACCATCCGCGAGCCGCGAGCGGTCGAAGGCCGGAGGTGCGGCCGGCACCAAATCGCGGCGGCGGCGCAACCGGACGATCGCCGTTCTCACCCTCCTGATGGGCGTCTTCATCGCAATCGCCCTTATCGAGGGTGCGCTGCTCATCCATGCGCGGTCGGCGTCGAAGAAGGTCGAGCCGGCGGATAAGGGCCAGCCGGAGGAATCGCCGGATCCGGCGAAGAAGCCGGCGGCGCCCGCGGACCCGGTCGAGAAAGCGAAGCCGCCCGGCAAGGACCAGAAGATACTCGAAGTGGCAGCGGGCTTCGAGAAGGATAATCCGCGGGACCCGGCTCGCGTCATCAAGATGTACAAGGCGGCTGTCGAGCAGATCGACGACCCGGTCCTGAAGATCGAGGTGACGAAGAAGCTTCTGGAGCTTGAGAAGCAGTTCGACAAGGCGGAGATCGAGGAACGGCGGACGCGGGCGGAACTGACGCGCAAGCTGGCCGCCGCCCGGAAGGAGATTGCGTCGCTCCGAGCGGAACTCAAGACGCGTGCCGCGGAGAAGCCGCCGGTGCCCGTCAAGCCGGCCCCCGAGGACCCGCCCAAGCCGGCCCCCGAAGACGTGCGAAAAAAGGCGGCGAAGGCCGCCTACCAGGACGCCATGGATAAGGCCCGCACCTTTGTCGGCCAGCGGCGCTACGGGGCCGCCATGCGCGAGTTGAAGACCGTGGCCGACAAGTACGCCAACAGCCCGTGGGGGCCGCAGGCCGAGAATGAACGGAAGCGCGTGCGGAACGACGCCTATCAGGCCTACACCAAGCTGGGCGACCGCGCCGAGGTCCTGGCCAAGGCCGGCGACACGGACGGAGCGCGCGAACTCTATGCCCGAGGGCTCTTGTTCGGCGTGCCGGAGATTTCCGATATCGCTCGGCAAGAACTCGCCAGGCTCCGCGAGGGAGCGACGGCCGGCCGCAAGCCGGTTCCGGCTGCCGTGCGGAAGCAGATCGATCTGCTGGTCCGCGGCTCGGCGCGCGAGCGGAGCGAGGCCGCACGCCGCCTGCGCGACCTCGGCGACCGCGCCGCCGTGCCGCACCTGATCGCCGCGCTCAAGGACGAGAGCTGGGCGGTCCGGTCCGGCGCGGCGCTCGCGCTCGGCAAGCTGGGCGACGCCGCGGCGGTGCCGGCGCTCATCGACGCGCTCGGCGACGAGGCGGAGGCCGTCGCCTACGACGTCCACCAGGCACTCAGGGCGATCACGAAACAGGACTTCCCCCGCGGGGATCGGGCAAAGTGGCTCGAGTGGTACCAGCGGTCGGAGAAGCCGGCGGCGGGGCCGCCACCGAAGCCGGAAACCAACACCTTTGCCTCGCGTATTCTTGCCCGTGACTACGATTCCGGCACGGTCGCCTTTGTCGTTCCGGAGGGAGCGGTGCTGGCCGCGGGCACGCGGGTGTCGCTCTTCAGTGAGAACGCCCGGCTGGGGGATGTCGTCGTGAAGCAGGTCACGCAAGACGGCCGCGCGTTCGGCGACCTGAAGAACGTGACGCCGGGAAGCAACGTCCGGCCGAACGACCCCGTCACGGTGCACCTTCCCAAGTAACACCGTCATCCGAGCGCACGGACGTCGTCCGGCGTGCAGCCCTCGATACGGAAGACCTTGTCGCGAGACGTGGCGCCCGACACGAGCGTGACGGCGCCCTTGCGGACGCCGAGCGCGTCGGCGAGTGCGGCCGCGATCGCATCGTTCGCCCGGCCTCGCTCCGGCGGGCGGGTCACGGCCACCTTCAAAGCTCCCCGATGTTCGCCCGCGATCCGGTCGCGGGACGCGCCGGGCTGCGCTCGGACCGGCACGAGCACCGCATCGCCGTCGGCCTCGGCGCGGATCACGAGCGGCCCTCCTTCAGCTTCGCGGCCAGCCGTTCGAGTCGCGAACAGAGCTTCCGAGCCGACTTGCATCGCTTCGCCGGATCCTTGGAGAGCAGGCGCTCGACGATGGCCGCAAGCTTGTCGGGTACCGCGGGCTCGAACTCGTGCACGGGCACGGGCGCCTCGTGCACGTGCTTGCGGAGGATTTCCTCCTGCGATTCGCCGCCGAACGGCACGCGGCCGGTCAAGACGCGGTAGAACGTGGCGCCCATCGCGTAGATGTCGGCTCGGCAGTCGATGTCGCGGCCGAGCGCCTGCTCCGGCGCCATGAAGTGGACCGAGCCGTAGATGCCGTCGGTCTGCGCGACGGCCGGCGTGTCGGGCAGGGTCTGTGCGATCCCCAGGTCGCCGATCTTGACGATGCCCCGGTATCCGATCATCAGGTTGTCGGGCTTGATGTCACGGTGCACGATCCGTTTCCTCTCGGCGTAGGCGAGGGCGCGCGCGACGTCGACCATCATCGGGAGCACATCGGCGGCCGGCAGCTTCTGCCCGCCTGCGATCTGATTGCGCAGGCTGCCGAACGGCATGTACTCCATCGTGTAGTAGCAGAGATCTTCCCAGCGGCCGGTATCGAATACGGCGACGATGTTCTCGTGCTGGAGGCGGCCGGCGGCGCGCGCCTCGGCGACGAACCGCTCGACGAACTCCGGGTCCGCGACCAGTTCGCCGGCGAGGAACTTGATCGCAACGGGCCGGTCGAGCGAGAGCTGCGTCGCCTTGTAGACCGTGCCCATGCCGCCACGCCCGAGCCGTTCGGTGATGCGGTGGCCGGCGACCTCACGCCCGATCAGGCCGCCGCTCAGCCGGCGCTCTTCGTCTTCGAGGAACGACAGGAGGCACTCGCCGACCTGGATCTTGTCGCCGGGCCGAAGCTGCGCCTCGTCGACCCGGTCGCCGTTGACGTAGAGCCCGTTCAGACTGCCGGCGTCGAGCGCGAAGTAGCCGTCGTCGCGCCCCTCGATGTGCAGGTGCCGGCGCGAGACGAGGGTATCGCCCAGGACAACATCACCGGCGGGGTCGCGCCCGACGCGGAGCTTGCCGCCGCGTGTGACACGGAACATCTCGCCCCGCCCGCTTCCCTTCTCGACGACGATCTTCGGCATAATGTGGGTTCGTTCAGCCGCTTTCCTCGGCCAGTTCCTCCGACCGATGCGCGGCCGCCTTGACCGCTCGGATGATCGCTTCGCCGACGCCGTCGGCCTCCATCGAGCCGATGGCCGCGGCCGTCGTCCCGCCCGGCGTGGTGACCTGCTTCCTCAGGGCCTCGGCGGACCTTCCGGCCTCCGTGAGCATCCTTCCCGCGCCGAGGATGGTCTTGTTCGCGAGCGCAACGGCGGCATCTTCAGGGAGCCCAAGCTCGATGCCCGCCTTAGCCATCCGCTCCGCGAGGTAGAACGCGTACGCCGGCCCGCTTCCGGAGACCGCGGTGACGGCGTGCATCGCCGGCTCATCGACATGCAGGACAGTTGCGCTTGTTGCGAAAAGCTGCGTCGCCCGCTCCAGGTCGCCGTCCGTCGCGTGCCGGCCCTTGCAGAGAGCGGCCGCTCCTTCGCCGACGAGCATCGGCGTGTTGGGCATCGCGCGAACGACCCGCAGGGGAAACGCCGCGGCGGCCTCTATCCGCTCAGTCGGCACACCGGCGGCGGCGGAGATCACGAGCGTCGATTCCGACAGGTCCGCCGCGACTTCTGCCAGCGCGGCCGGGACGATGTGCGGTTTGACCGCGAGCACGACGATGGCGGCCCGGCATGGCTCACCGTTGTCGGCCGTGGTGCGGACGCCCGTCGCCGCCTCAAACCTGGCGCGTTGTCCCTCGTCGGGATCGCTCGCGACGACCGCCTCTTTCGGAATGAGCCCGGCCCGCACGACCCCGCGGCACAGCGCGGTCGCCATGTTGCCCGCGCCAATGAAGCCCAGTTCGGCTGACTCAGTCATCGACGGCCTCCTGTTCAGTGGGACGCGCCGCATTCTAGCCGTCGGCACAGCCCGAGTCAAACGCCGGCTGCGCGTCTCCGCGCCGTTGACACCGCCGCAGGGAGCCGGTATCTTGGCCGATCGTCCGGCTCGTCCGCCGCGCAGAAGGAGACGACAGTGATCGACCGCCACAACGCGATGCTGCTCAAGTTCAAGGAGCTGTACGGGACCGACAAGGACGTCGGCCTGAGCCGGGCGCCGGGTCGCGTCAACATCATCGGGGAGCACACGGACTACAACGAAGGGTTCGTCCTGCCGATCGCAATCGCGCGGGACACGCGCGTCGCTTTCAGGCCGAACGGCTCGCGCAGCGTCAACGCCTATTCGGCGGAGATGGACGAACACGCGAGTTTCGACCTCGACAACCCGAAAGAAGCGGCGGGGAAGGGCTGGATCGCCTACGTGGCCGGCGCGGCCGGAGAGCTGGAGGTAGCGGGATTCGGTCTGGTGGGGCTCGACCTTGTCATCAACTCGACCGTGCCGATCGGCGGCGGGCTGTCGTCGTCGGCGGCCCTCGAGGTGTCGTCCGCGCTGGCGTTCACGGCGGCCGTCGACGTTGAGTTGGAGGCGAAGCGGCTCGCCCTGATTTGCCAGGCGGCGGAGCACCACTACGCGGGGATGATGTGCGGCGTGATGGATCAGTACGTCGCCTTGTTCGGGCGCCGGGGCGTCGCGATCCGGCTCGACTGCCGGTCGCTCGAGCACGAGGCGGTGCCGGTCGCGGTCGAGAACGCGACGTTCGTCGTCTGCGACACGCGCGTCCGACACGAGCTTGCGTCGTCGGCGTACAACAAGCGGCGTGCGGAATGCGAGCAGGGGGTGGCCGTCGCCGCCCGCGTGCTCGAGGGGCGATCTGTCGCGGCGCTGCGCGACGTCGAGCCCGGCGACCTCGGCGATCTCGAGCCGGAACTCGATCCGGTCGTCTTCAAGCGCGTCCGCCACGTCGTCACGGAGAATGCACGCGTGCTCGAAGCGGTCGACGCGATGAAGAGCGGGAACCCCGTCGCGCTGGGCGTGTTGATGGACGCGTCGCACCGGAGCTTGCGCGACGACTACGAGGTGAGCTGCGAGGAGTTGGACATCCTGGTCGAATTGGCGTGGGAGCAGGACGGGCTGTTCGGCTCGCGGATGACGGGCGGCGGGTTCGGCGGCTGCACGATCTCGCTCGTTGACGGGGAGAAGCTCGACGCGTTTTGCCGGACCGTCGGCGAGGCGTACGAGGCAAGGACCGGCATCACGCCGAGCATCTACGTCTGTGCGCCGGAAGACGGGGCGGGCGTCGTCCGGTCGATCTAGTCTATAGCACTTTCAACGCCAGCAGCGTCAGATCATCGGATTGGGGAGCCGTGCCGACGAACTCGTTCGTTTCGTCACGCACGGCCGCGACAATCTCCGCGGCGGCCCGTTCGCGGTTCCGTCGGACGCACGCCCTGAAACGGTCGTATCCGTACTCCTCTCCGGCCGCGTTCGTCGCCTCCCAGATACCGTCGGTCAGGGCGACGAGCACATCGCGTTTTCGAACCGTTCTGGTCTCTCCCTCGGCGAACTGGAAATCGGGCACGATGCCGAGCGGCATGCTGCGGACCTCGAGGCGGTCGAACGTGTCGGCTCCGGCGCGCAGGAGGAGGGGGCGTTCGTGCCCCGCGAGCGAGTATCGCAGCCGGCGGGTCGTCAGATCGACCACCCCGATGAACATCGTCATGAAATGGTCTTCGAGCATGTCGTCGACGAGCACGTTGTTGAGGCGGGTCAGCACCTCGGCGGGGTTGTCCTCGACCTGGAGCAGGGCGCGGAGCGCGGCCCGCGCGCTCGCCATCAGGAGGGCGGCCCCGATCCCGTGGCCGGAGACGTCGCCGACCGCGAGCCCGAGGCGGCCGCGGGGAAGCCGGAGATAATCGTAGTAGTCGCCGCCGGTCTCGCGGCAGGGCTCATTCCAGCCGTCGATCTCGAACCCGTGAAGGTTGGGCGGGGCTTTGGGAAGGAACCCGCGCTGGATGAGCCGGGCGATGGCCAACTCCTGCCGCATTCGGCCGGTGTCGAGGATCTCCTCGACCGAGAGCAGCTCGTCGTCCGACACGATGGCGTCCGGTTCCAAGTGCTGCAACTCCGCAGTGCCCGGCGACGATTATAGGCCGGCCGCCGCGAGCGGTCAACCGCGGGCCGCGCCGGGAGTGGATACTCCGAACACGCGCAATCTCGAAGTGGGTAGAACCGCGTAAGGCCGACCTGAGGACACCCCTTCGTGGCACGGGCGTCCCGCCCGTGCGTTCCACGGGCATCTTGCCCGTGGGCGTGTGACGCACGGCCAAGATGGCCGTGCCACGAAACGGAGGAGACACCGGTCGGCTACCCCGTGCTGAGAATATCCACTCCCGCGCCGGCTTGACGCACGCCGAGGCGCGGGGGTATGATGGCCGCGAACACGGAGGATCATGGAGGGCCGATGGATCTTTTCGAAGCGGCGGAAATGAAGCGGAAGGTGGCGGCGCCGGAGCCGCTGACGGTCTCGGCGATCACGGCGCTCATCAAGCGCTCGCTCGAAGAGAGTTTCGCCGACGTCTGGGTCGTCGGCGAGGTCTCGAACCTGACGCGCGCCGCCTCGGGGCACGTGTACCTGACGCTGAAGGACGACGGGGCCGAGATCGGGGCCGTCATGTGGCGTCAGACCGCGCAGCGGATCCCGTTCGAACTCGAAGACGGCCAGGAGGTCGTCGCACACGGGCGGATCGCCGTCTACGAGCGCCGCGGCCGCTACCAGATCACCGTCAGCAGCATCCAGCCGAAGGGAATCGGCGCTCTCCAACTTGCGTTTCTTCAGATGAAGGAGAAACTCGAGAAGGAGGGGCTGTTCGATCCCGCGCGCAAGAGGCCGCTTCCTTTCCTAGCGTCGACGATCGCGGTGGTCACGTCGCCGACCGGGGCCGCGGTCCACGACATCCTGACGATGATCGTGGGGCGCCTGCCCGGGGCGCACGTGCTGGTCTATCCTGTCTCGGTGCAGGGCGACAAGGCGGCGGGCGAGATCGCCGGCGCGATTCGGGACCTCAACCAGCGCGGCGGGATCGACGTGATGATCGTCGGGCGCGGCGGCGGCAGTCTCGAGGACCTGTGGCCGTTCAACGAAGAGGCTGTCGCGCGCGCGATCGTCGCGTCGGAAATTCCCGTCATATCGGCCGTCGGGCATGAGGTCGACGTGTCGATCTCCGATCTCGCGGCCGACGCACGAGCGCTGACGCCGACGCAGGCCGGCGAGATGGTCGTGCCGTCGAAGGAAGCGCTGGACGAGAAACTGGCGGCCTGCACCGCGCGGCTGTCGCAGTCGCTGGTCGGAGCGGTCTCGCGCGCGAAGGAGCGCCTGAGGACGATCACCGAGAGCTACGCGATTCGCATCCCGATGGAACGCGTGCGCCAGCTTCAGCAGCGGCTCGACGAGTTGGGAGAGCGGGTCCCCTCCGCGGCGAAGCGAGAGATGGTGCGTTTCCGCGAGCGGCTCGCGCGCGACACGGAGCGGCTCGAGAACTTGAGTCCCCGGAACGTGCTGGGCCGGGGCTACAGCATCACGACGCTGGCCGGCGACGAGGGGCCGCTGCGGTCGGCGGCCGACGTGCCGCCCGGATCGCGCCTTCGCACGATCCTGCACGACGGGGAGTTGGAGTCAGAGACCAGGGGCTAGCACTACAACGCTAATACTTCACCGCAGAGGCCGCGGAGAACGCGGAGAACTTGAGTAACATCAACAGGTTACGTTCTCTTGCTCAATTGCCGACGCCGACAACGGGGCCGCTGGACCACGAACTCCACAAGTCCTTCTCTCTGCGGCCTCTGCGTGCTCTGCGGTAAGAGAAAACAGCGTAGCAGTGCTAGCCGCAGCCACATCGCAAGACACAAGATACAAACAATATCCAAATCACAACATCAAAGAAGCCGCAGAACAACGCTGTGCGTTCGGCAATTGGGAATTGGTGCTTGGGATTCGCTTGTGTCTTGCGTATTGGGGCTGTTGAAAGAACCTGTTTCTTGCCCCGAAGGGGCACTATTCACTAGCCCAGGGCGAAGCCCTGGGTAAGCAGATGCGCCTTGAGCCAAGCCCTGTAAGGGCGTCACAGAGCCCGTGTCGACCTGTCAGGGCTTTTCTGCCTCCGCCCACTTTTCCCAGGGCCTCGCCTTGGGCTGATTGCTGACCCTTCGGGTCAGCTTGGCAGTTTGCCTTTGGCAAACTGCGCCGGCAGCTTTGCTGCCGCTTCGAGCCTTTCAGGCTCAACAAGGCGCTTTTTCAACAACCCCTATTGGACCGTCAGTCCGTGAACTGGCTGTGGATCGCGCGGTTGACGCGATTCATCAGCTCGGCGAAATCGGCCTCGGCGCGCGCAAGTTCGCGCAGCTTGGTGTGTGCGGTGACCTTCTCCTGCATCTCGCGCAGACGACGCTTGTCCTCGGGCTCGACGGGCTTGACGTCCTTTTCGAGCCGGGCGATCTTCTCGCCCAGTTCGTTGAGGGCTTTCATGTCGGCCTGGAGCGCCTCGTCCGCTTCGATCTCCTTGCGGACGCTGTCGACGGCCTTGAAGCGGTCGGACGCGGCGATGGCCTCGCCGAGCTTCCCGGCGGCCTCGAGGATCTCCTTCATGCATTGGCTCCCATAATGAGCGACATGGCCTCGGCCCGTGTGGCCGGGTTCTCGCGGAAGATGCCGCGGACGACGGACGTGACGGTTCGGGCCCCGGGCTTCCTGACGCCCCGCATCGTCATGCAAAGATGCTCGGCCTCGATGATGGCGAGCGCGCCCCGCGGCTTGACGGCTTCCATGATGCTCTCGGCGACGTCGGTCGTCAGCCGCTCCTGAATCTGGAGGCGGCGCGAGTGGAGGTCGACGATCCGCGCGAGCTTGCTGATCCCCATCAGGCCTTCGCTGGGGAGATAGGCGACGTGCGCGACCCCGATGAAGGGCAGGAGGTGGTGCTCGCAGATCGAGTAGAACGGGATGTTGCGGACGAGGACGATCTCGTCGTGCCGGTCGGAGTCGAGCGTCTTGACCGTTTCGGCGGGCTCGATTCCCATCCCGCCGAAGATCTCCTCGTACATCCGCGCGACGCGGTCGGGCGTCTCCCGCAGCCCTTCGCGGTCCGGATCCTCGCCGATGCCCTCGAGCATCAGCCGCACGCCTTTCTTGATCTTCTCTGCATTCATCGCGGTGTCCCTACCGGTCGACAAGGTCTTTCATCTCGCGGACGGCATCTTCGAGCCCGACAAAGATCGCCCGGCTGACGATGCTGTGGCCGATGTTCAGCTCCTCGATCTCCGGGATGTCGGCGACGGCCGCGACGTTGATGTAGTTGAGGCCGTGGCCGGCGTGGACGCGCAGCCCGAACCCGGCCGCGAGCGTTGTTGCCTCGGTCAGTTCGTGCAGGCGCTCGACCGTCTCCTCCTCGCTCTGCGCGTTCGCGTAGCGGCCGGTGTGGAGTTCGACGGCATCGGCGCCGGTCTCGGCCGACGCCTGGACCTGCTTGGCGTCGGGATCGACGAACAGACTGACGCGGATGCCAGCTTCTCGGAGCTGCGCCGTCGCGGCCCGGATGCGTTCGAGGGAGCCGGCGACGTCGAGCCCGCCCTCGGTCGTGAGTTCTTCGCGCCGCTCGGGCACGAGGGTGACCTGGTCGGGTTTGACGTCGAGGGCGATGCCGACCATCTCGTCGGTGCAGGCCATCTCGAGGTTGAGGTGCGTCTGGACGGTCTCGCGGAGCACGCGGACGTCGCGGTCGATGATGTGGCGCCGGTCTTCGCGCAGGTGGATGGTGATGCTGTCGGCGCCGGCGAGTTCGGCGATGCCCGCGGCGATGACGGGCTCGGGCTCGGCGCCGCCGCGCGCCTGGCGGAGGGTCGCCACGTGGTCGATATTCACGCCGAGTCGTACCGTGCTCATGGCGGGGGGGCTTCGCTCTTGGTGGCCGCGGCCTTGATCTTCACCATCACGGTCGGCCGTTCGCCCAGGACTTCGACGCCCTCGGCGGCGGAGAACTGGACCTCCCGCTTCGCCTCGGGCTTCTCTCCCGGGTCCGTGATGTCGGTCAGGTCCACGAACGCGCGGACCTTCGGGTCGTCGTCGAGCGTCTTCTTCGGCCCCTGAATCTCCACCTCGGGGACTTCGGTGTAGGGGCCGGTCATGTCCGGCTTGAGAACGGTGTAGACGATGTCGGGCCAGCCGCGGACCTCGACCGGGACCTTCTTGATCTTGACCTTCTCCCTCTTGGGAATGACCGTGATGCGGACGAGGATGTCGGGCACCCGTGGCGCGAGACAATCGACGTCTCCCGCGCCGGTCAGAGCTGTCGTCCGCAGAGGGAAGCGGTCCTCGAACGTGTCCGCCAGGTCGGGGACCTCTGCCCGCTCCAGACGGATGGACTCCATCTTCTCGAGCACGCTGCGCGGGCCGCGCACGAACACGCGCTTGGGCGACGAGTAGACCCGATAGACCTCGAACCCCTCCCTGACCTTGATCTGCAGGTGTTCCTCCTGATCGATCTCGACCGGCAGCAGTTTCTCGGAGATCTCATCCAACAGGACGCTTATCTCTTCGCGCTTGAACTCTTTCACGCGCACACGAGGCGGGAGGTTGCGGATATCGGAGGGGGCCAGGCGGACGGATACCGACCGCGGAACATCGAAGTCCTTCGGGAAGTCCTTTCCCAGCTTCTCCGCCAGGTTGATTTCTGCGACCAGATGAGCGCCTTTCATCTGGTCGATGTCATCGGCAGGGCCCTGCAGCTCCACCTGTACCTGCGTCCACGGCTTCGCCAGGATGAAGTGGCCCTTGGGTGCCTTGAAGTCCAGCGTGACGGGCCGCTCATCGGTCCCGTAGGTCCTCGGAGCGACGTACCACCACGTCACGCCGGCGAGGCCGAGCGCGAGCAGCTTCAGCCACTTGTCTGCCAGGATGGCGTCGATGATCTTCTTCAAGCGAGATCCTTTGCGGGGGCTGCCTGGAACCCTTCCTCCGTCGACAGTTCGCGGAGGATTCGACGCAGCGCCTTCTCATCGATCGGCCGTTCGAGGACGCCGCTTCGCGCGACCGATATCTCGCCCGTCTGCTCCGACACCACGATGGCGACGGCGTCGGAGTCTTCCGTCACGCCGACCGCGGCGCGGTGTCGCGTGCCGAGGGACGAATCGAGATCGGGTTTCTCCGACAGCGGGAACAGGCAGGCGGCCGCGACGATTCGGTCGCCCTTGATCACGACGGCGCCGTCGTGCAACGGGCCGGTCTTGTTAAAGATGCTTATCAGAAGCTCGGCCGAGACCTCGGCCCCGAGGTGGATGGCCGCGTCGGTGTATCCCCTCAGGCCGACGGTGCGCTGCAGGGCGATCAGGGCGCCGGTCCGTTCGCGCGACATCCTCATCGCGGCCTTCGTGATCTGTTCGGTCGCGTCCCAGCGTTCCTCGACGAAGTTCGGCATGAAGGAGCTTTGCCCGACGCGGACGAGGGCGCTCCGCAACTCCGGCTGGAAGATGACGACGAGGGCGATGAAGAGCACGCCGGCGATGGCCCGGACCAGTTCGGTCAGCACGTGGAGGTCGAATGTCTGGGCGAGAACGAGAACGACGATCATCACGACCGCGAGGATGGCGGTGAGCCCGCGGACAATGCCCATTCCACGGCTGCCCCGGAGGAACGCCAGCATGGCGTAGATGAGGGCGGCGAGCACGAGAATCTCGATTAGGGGGCGCCACCAGTCAGCCACGGTTACGTCTCCCCCAACGGTCGGGGTTGTCCCAGGAGCGTCGCGTCGGTCATGGCGGCGGATTCCACCGCCTCGCGCACGTCGTGAACCCTGATTATAGAAGCTCGCCCGAGGATGCTCAAGACATTAAGGGCGAGCGTCGCGTTCAAGCGTTCCCCCGGCGGCAGCCCGAGCGCGGTCTGGATGAGCGATTTCCGAGAGCAGCCCATCAGGATCGGCCGGCCCAGACTCGCGAGCACCGGCAGCCGCCGGACGATCTCCGCGTTGTGGGCGAACGTCTTGCCGAAGCCGATCCCGGGATCGACGATGACGCGGGCGAGGTCGACGCCCGCCTCGGCCGCGCGAGCCATCGCCCGCCGCAGATACAGGGCGATCTCGCGCAAGACGTCCGCATACTGCGGGTCCTTCTGCATCGTGCGCGGCTCGCCCTGCATGTGCATCAGGACGAGCGCGGCGCCCGTGCGGGCAACGAGGGCCGCCATCTCGGGGTCGGCGAGCGCGGTCACGTCGTTAACCATCGCCGCCCCGGCGCCGAGCGCGGCCGCGGCGACACTCGCCTTGCCCGTATCGATCGAGAGAGGCGTGTCGCAGCGCTTCGCCAGCTCGGCGATGACGGGCTCGGTGCGGCGGCGCTCCTCGTCGGGCGAGACCGCCTCGGCTCCCGGCCGGGTCGACTCGCCGCCCACGTCGAGGATGTCGGCTCCCTGCTCGACCAGTTCGAGGCCGTGTTCGACTGCGCGGTCTTTGTCGAGCCAGTCGCCGCCGTCGGAGAACGAGTCGGGGGTGACGTTGATGATGCCCATCACGAGCGTTCGCTCGCCGCACCGGAGCAGCCCGGCGGGGGAGGGGATCGCAAACTCGGTCTGGGCGAATGCCGAGAGGGTGGCCGCGACGGCGATGGCTTCGTTCTCGTGAATGCCGTCGGCGGCGAAGCTGATGCTGTCGGCGTCGCCCGTGACGCTGAATCCGTCTTCGAACTCGAGGCGGGTGGGCCGCCAGCCGTCATCCCATCCCGTGACGAGCGGGTTGAGAGTCAGCGAGCTTTCGGAAACGAGATTCGGAAGCAGCACGGTTCATTCCCAGGCGAGTCGTCTTGTATCGGCCCTGTCTGACACAAGCAGGTACAACCGCCGGCTCGCAGAGCCGGTCCACAGAATCCGGTGCCCCAGCCCTGTTCTGACCGTTTGCAGGGCCGCTCGGTCGGCGGGCCGCTAACCGAGTCGTCAGACAGAACCCTAGTCGCCAGTCGCCGGCCGCGGCGCATCGGGCTCGGGCTCGCCCGGGTGTTCGGCCTCGGTGGACGTGTCGGGAGCCGTTTCCGCATCGGCGGCGGGCTCGGGGTCTTGTCCGCTCTGCAGCATCGCGTCGAGCACGTCTCCGCCCCGGATGATCCGGTCGACCTCGTCGGCCGTCAGGATCTCCTTCTTGAGCAGGGCGACGACGACGGCCTTGACGCGCTCGGTGTGTGTGGACAGGATGCCGCGGGCGCGCTCCGCGCCCTCGCCGATGATCTTCCGGACTTCGGAATCGATCAGCTCCGCCATCTTGGGGCTGATCTGCTCGGCCGTCGTGCGGGTGATTTCCCGCCCGAGGAAGAGCTTCTCCTGCATGCGGCTGTAGACGATCGGGCCGATCTTGTCGCTCATGCCCCAGCGGCAGACCATCATCCGGGCGAGGTCGGTCGCGCGTTCGAGGTCCGACGCGCATCCGGCGCTGATGTCGTCGCAGAAGAGCTGCTCGGCGACCCGGCCGGCCATGAGCGTCGCGATCTCGGCCACCGCCTTCCGCCGGCCCAGGCCGTACTCGTCCTTTTCGGGCAGGAACATCGTCGTGCCCAGTGTCATTCCGCGCGGGATGATGCCGACCTTGTGCAGCGGCTCGTGGTCCGGATCGAGGTGGGCGACGATCGCGTGCCCCGCCTCGTGATACGCGGTCTTCTCGAGGTCCTCCTTCGAGAGCACGCGGCTCCGCTTCTGCCGGCCGAACATGACGCGGTCGCGCGCCTCCTCGAGGTCGGCGAGTACGACGGAGTCGCGCTCGTGCATGGTGCCGAGGATGGCGGCCTCGTTGATGAGGTTTTCGAGGTCGGCCCCGGAGAACATCGGGGTGCCACGGGCGATGGTCGCCAGGTGCTCGTCTGATTCGAGCTTGATCTTCTTCGCATGGACCTTGAGGATCGCCTCGCGGCCGCGGATATCGGGCAGGTCGAGTGCTATCTGGCGGTCGAATCGTCCGGGCCGGCGAAGCGCGGGGTCGAGCACATCCGGCCGGTTGGTCGCGGCGATGACGATCACGGCGTCGTCGGTCTCGAAGCCGTCCATTTCGACGAGGATGGCGTTGAGGGTCTGCTCGCGCTCGTCGTGCCCGCCGCCGAGTCCGCTGCCGCGGTGCCGCCCGACGGCGTCGATCTCATCGAGGAAGATGATGCACGGCGAACTGGCTTTCGCCTGCTGGAAGAGGTCGCGGACGCGCGAGGCGCCGACGCCGACGAACATCTCGACGAAGTCCGACCCGCTGATGGAGAAGAACGGGGTGTCGGCCTCGCCGGCGATGGCCTTGGCAAGGAGCGTCTTGCCCGTGCCGGGCGCGCCGACGAGCAGCACGCCGCATGGCAACCGCCCGCCGAGCCGGCGGAACTTGTCGGGGTTCCTGAGGAACTCGACGATCTCCTGAACTTCTTCCTTCGCCTCGTCGATTCCGGCCACGTCGTCGAACGTGACGTGGGCGTGCTCCTTTCGCGTGAGGCGAGCGCGGCTCTTCCCGAACGACAGAATGCCCTGCCCGCCGGCGGCGGACCGCAGATGCCGGAAGAAGAAGAAATAGAGGAGGCCGAGCAGGAGCAGGAGCGGCAGGACGTTGATCAGGACGAGGTTCCACCACCTGCCCGCCGACGTCTTGTTGTACCGGCTGACCAACGCGAGCGGATCCTTCTTCTTCGACTTGACGTCCTCCGACTCGTTGTACTCGTCGACGTAATCGTTGCGGGCGTTGATGGCCGCGTACAATTCCTTGAGCGCCTCTGAATCCGGATCATAGGGCTCCTCGCAACGGATCACCCGGATTTCCCGGCCATGCTCCCAGTAACCCTCGCCGGGGCCTGGTTCGCGCCGTTCGCCTTCCCAGTAGTCGTTCTTGATCGTGACCGATGCCACGTATCCGTCGCCGACCGCCTTCAGGAACTTGCCCGAGTCGACCTTCGTGTGCTTCTTGAACGAGTCGGACATCAGGTGCCAGACGAGGAACACGGTGCAGGCGATGATGATCCACATGATCAGGCCGCGGCCGAACGGGCGCGGGCGCTGCTGGGCGTCGGGATCACGATTCGGATCAGATGATGGGTCGGACACGTGCGGTTTCCTTACCAGGTCTCAAAGATATGGCTGACGACCTTCCGGGCAACCTTGCGGATTGCCTCGGCGCGGGCGTCGGCCTCGGTCTCGTTCGTCATCACTTCGTATTCGGCCGACCGCTTCAGCTTCTTCGTCGACCGGATGACCTTCGCCGGCCGGCCGTCCGCGGGGAGGCGGCGAAACTCGTAGCTGACGGTCATGACAATCGAGTACCGCGAGACGTCGTCGCCCTCGGATTCGCGCAGCACGACCTTGTCGTAGCTCTCGATGGCCCCGGTCACGAGCGAATCGGCGTCGCCGCGGTTCGCGATCACGAGCGGCGTCTTCGCGGCGATCTCGCGCTGCAGCGCGTGCGTGAACTGAAACTCGACGTCCGTGTAGAGCGTCTTGTTCTGGAAGATGTCGATGGCGACCGTCTCGACGCCTTCGGAGCCCGGCGGCATCGCGAAGCCGTGCGTGTATCCCTTGCAGCCCGGGAGCAGCGCGGCCGCGGCGACAAGAACGAATGCGAGAACGGTCTTCCGCTCGGTTCTCATTGGACCTCCCGGCTTTGTTGCCGCATGTACAGGATGAGGTCGGCGGCGGCCTGGTAGTAGCGCGACTTCGGATAGTTCTCGACGATGTCCCGCAGGTACCGCAGAGCCGGCTCGAGCTGCCCCTGTTTCAGGTGGAACTGCGCCATCAGCATTTGCCGTTCCGCCCCCAGGTTGATGACCTCCGCGAGATACCGGTCGACGAGCGCCATCTCGCTCGCCGTCAGCGGCGCCGTGCGGAGCCGCAGCAGCCGGCGCCTCGCCGAGACCAGATGGGCCATGTTTCGCGCCGGCCGGTCGATCTGCCGATACTCGCAAAGCGCCGCGCCGAGCGCTGCCTGAGGCGCGAGCGGGCTCTCCGGCGTCTCGGTCGCGACCGCGTCGTACTCCAGGCGCGCCTCGCCGAAACGCTTGAGCCCATAGAAATGGTCGCCCAGCATCTTGTGGGCGCGGGCCGACTCCTCGCTGAAGGGCGACCGCGAGATCAGTTGTTCAAGATACTCCACGCCGGCCGCCTCGTCACTTTTCAATGCCGTCGCCGCGATCTCGAGGCATCGCTGGTTTGCCCGCGTCAGGTAGCGCGACTGCGGGAACTTCTCGAACAGCCGGTCGTAGGCCGCAACCGCCTGCTCGACGCGGCCCGCGAGGCGGTATTCCTCGCCGCACAGATATTGGGCATAGTCCGCGCGGGTGTCGTGCTCGAACTGGTCCGCGAACGAGGCGAACGCCTCCGCGGCCTTCACGTGCCGGCCCTGCCGCTTCAGGCGGGCGGCGCGGTCGAAGCGGGCGTCGGCATCGACGAACGCCGCGGACGGACCGGCCCTGCAGCCGCCCGCGAGGGCCGCTAGAGCGCAAAGAAAGACCGTCGAACGGAAGGCCATCATGGGCCGCAATCCCAAGGTACTCGGGGATTATATCAGGGCTTGGAATACCGGTCAAGCCGAGCTTGGAGCGCTGTGAGTTCGCGGCTCGTGAGCCACTGCCGGCCGGGAGCCCCGCCGCGGACCATTTCATCGTTGAGCCGGAGCGCCGCCGCGTATTCGGCGTGCGCGGCTTCGGGCCGGCCCGTCAGGTCGAGCAGGTCGCCGAGCAGGATGCGATACTGCGGCTTGGTCGGCGCAAGTGTGACGGCGAGTTGCGCCTCGGCGAGCGCGTCGTCGCGCCGGCGTCTGTCGCGAAGCAACCTCGCCAGCCGCCAGTGGTAGTCGGCGTAGGAGGGGTTAAGGGCGATGGCCCGCTGCCACGCATCGGCGGCCTTGTCGAGATCGGAAGGCCGGCGCGAGCGCTCGAACGTCGCCCCGAGCGACGCGAACGCGCTGTGGTCGAGCGGGTTCTCGCGAGTGGACTCCTGGAGGAGGAGCAGCCCGTCGCGCCTGTCGGCCGGCCGGCTGCTCAGTCGCCACTCCCGCCCGGTGGCCTGGGCGCTACTCGCCTGGCACATCAGGTGGACGGCGAAGAAGAAGGCGAGGCCGACAACGACGACGGCGGCGGCGACAATCGTCCGGCGGGCGCCCTCCAAACTGAATGCCCGCCTTCTGATCCAGGGCGCCGCCAGCAGGCCGGCAACGATGAAGGCCGGATACGCGACGCCGGGGATATAGAGGTCGAGGTCGACGAGCGAATGGAGCAGGAGGCCGGCCACGGCGAGGAGCATGCCGAACGCGAGCGGTCGCGCGGGCGCATTCGCCGCGGCCCGGCGGAGCGCGTGATATGTCACGCCCCACAGAGCGGCGGACCCGAGAATCCAGAGGACGCTGAGGCCGGAGGGGCGTCCGAATACGTGCAGCAGGCCGCCGAAGAACCCGGTCGCCAGCACGGCGAGCACCCCGGCGACCGTCAGCAGCCAGGGCAGGGGAGGGCGTTCGGGCGATAACGTGGGCTCCGGCCGTGAGCGGACGGCTCCGACGACGATCGCGAGCCAGAAGACGAGGTATCCCAGCAAGACAACGGGCCCGCCCTCCGCGAGGAGTTGCACGTAGTCGTTGTGCGCGTGCCTGACCTCTTCGGCCGCGACCGCCTTGTGCCGCATGTAGTGGTTCTTGAAGTTGCCCGGGCCGATGCCGAGCACCGGATCCGACTTCCACATCTCGATGCCGGCGGTCCAGTATTCGACGCGGACGCGGGCCGATCCGCCCAGCTCCCGCGACATGCCCGTGAGGCGCGTTCGCAGATAGGGGGACGCTACGAGGCCGATGCCGAGCGCGGCGGCGAGCGCAAGCACGACGCCCACGGCCACGAGCCATCGCCGTCGCAGCCAGCTTCGGCCCTGCGAGATCAGGAACAGGGCGAGCAGCACCAGCGCGACCAGCCAGCCGCCCTTCGAGAACGTGAAGAAGAACGCGAGCAGCGGAACGAGCAGCAGGGCGGTCAGCGCCCACCGCCGCGAGCGGAGCGCGGCCGCGGCCAACGCGATCGCCGGCGGCAGCAGCACGAGCAGATACCCGGCCAGCGAATTGGGCAGGGCGAACGTCGCGAAGACACGCTTGCTCGCCGCTCGCCGTTTCAGAGAGTCCCATTCCTGTTGCGAGTATTGCCGCCTCTTGCTTGCGAAATCCTCCCACTCCGCTTCCGAGTAGCGCTCCAAGAACTCCTCGCGGGAGTCGCTTGCTTCCATCCTGGCGTGCAGGTTGTCGAGCAGATAGACGTACTGGAGCACGCCCATCGCGGCAATGGGGACGGCTGCGGCGCAGACGGCGCAGAGGAGCGCGCGCCGGAGCCGCTCGGCCCGGCCCGCCCAGACCGCCAGGGTGAAGCCCGACGCGTAGCCGATCCACGTGACGATCGTCACGGCTGCGTCTTGCGGGCAGTCGGAGAACGACGCCGACACGAGGCCCGCGACGAGTAACAACACGCCGCCTGCGGCCGGCCAGCCCCACGGCAGCTCGACCCGGTACTCGAACATGGCCTGGAGCAGCCAGAAGAACGCGCCAGCGATCCCGAGCAACAGGCAGACGAGTCGCAGGGACAACTGCTCCGAACTGACGAGCGGGACCATCACGGCCGACAGAACCAGCAGGAAGATCGAGCCCCAACGGATCGCGGCCGCGAACGGCGACGTGTCCGCCGGCTGTGTCGTCCGATCGGTCACGCTTCGGGCCCTCGCGAGCCGTTCTGCCCGCGCCGGCCGGTGTGTTCGAGCAGCCAGATGAGCACGAGTATCAGGAGCACGTTCGCGAACACGAGCAGAGCCATGCCCGTCTCGAGCCGGAGCAGCAGCGGCGCCAGCAGGCCGGTGCAGAGCGTGACGAGGTAGATGGTCAGCACCGCCGCCCGCGTACTCATCCCGAGCGCGACGAGCCGGTGCGAGAAGTGGTTCTTGTCGGCTCCGAAGATCGGCCTGCCCGACGTGAGCCGGATCAGCACGACCGACGTCGTGTCGTAGAGCGGCACGGCGAGGATCACGAGCGGGACGACGATGGCCGAGACGGGGTTGTGCCCGCGCTCCGTATAGAACGTGAACAGTATCGTCAGCGTGCCGAGGAAGTAGCCGATGAAGGTGCTACCGGCGTCGCCCATGAAGAGCGTGGCCGGAGAGAAGTTGAACACGAGGAACCCGAGCAGCGAGCCCGCGAAGACGAGCAGTATGGCCGCCAGGAAGTACTGCTGCGTCAGGACCGCGACGACGAGGAACACGAACGACGCGACCACCGCCACCCCCGCGCTCAACCCGTCCATGTTGTCGAGCAGATTGAACGCATTCGTCATCCCCACGATCCACAGCACCGTGTAGAGGCACGAGAGCCATCCGGCGCCGACGAAGGCCGTGACGCGCAGGTCTTCCGAGACGAACCAGAGGACGGCCGCGACCACCGCCTGCACGCCGAGCCGCACCCACGGCGAAAGCTGCCACACGTCGTCGAGCAGCCCGAGCAGGAACACGACGACCCCGCCGCCCAGCACGAAGAACACGAGCCCCGCGCGGTCGGCAATGGCCGGGATGTGGCGCTTGAGCAAGTCGGGCAGCCAGGGCAGCGGCCCGCTCCTGGCCTGCAGCATCGCAAAGACCACCCCGCCCGCGATGAGCAGGGCGGTCGTCAGGAAAAACCCCAGTCCCCCGCCGAGGGCGATGGGCTCCGCGTGAATCTTGCGAGCCGCGGGCTGGTCGACGAAGCCCACGCGCCGCGCGCCGGTCCGGATCATCCGGCAGAGGAGGGTCGACATCAGCAACGCCGACACGAGCAGGATAAGGCCGAGAATGGTCAGCATGCGTTGCCCGCAGGGACGTTGGGGACGCGCGAACGCCGAACGGACGCCGCGCGGAAGCCACATCGACGATACCAGTGCGCCGGGGCCAAGTCAACTGCGCGCACGACGAGGGAGTCGATGCTCTGAACTCGGGGAACCTCGCCACAGTCGCCGCCTGCAGCATCGGGCGACGTGCCCATGTGGCACGGCCGTCCCGGCCGTGAACGCCCACGGGCGAGACGCCCGTGCGTCCCACCGGCATCCTGCCCGTGAGATACACGCCCAAGATGGGCGTGTGACGCACGGCCAAGATGGCCGTGCCACGGGCCCGGCAAAGCGCCGACCGCCGTCCCCGTGTTGAAAGTATGCGCGCGCACGAGGCCGGCCTACTCTCTGGAAATCCCGGCGGGCGGGCCTATAATGGCTCGGACCAATTACAGGAGGTGAGCGGCGTGGCCATCGCCGGCACCGGTGTCGATATCGTGGAAGTCGGGCGGATCGCGGACCTGGCCGACCGCCACGGCGACCGGTTCTTGAACCGCGTCTTCACGCGCGCCGAGTCGGACTATGCGCGGTCGCGCGGCGCGCCGGCGCAACATCTGGCGGGCCGGTTCGCGGTGAAGGAGGCCGTGCTCAAGGCGCTGAAGACCGGCTGGAGCGAGGGCATTCTCTGGCGCGAGGTCGAGGTGCGGCGCGGGCCGAGCGGCGAGCCGAGCGTCGACCTGACCGGCGCGGCCGCGCGGCGCGCCGAGAAGATGGGAATCGCTCGTATCCATATCTCACTGTCGCACACGGCCGAGCATGCCATTGCCCATGCGATCGCGGAGACGGAATGAACAGGCCCCTGCGGACGCTCACGGCACTGTGTTTCGCGGCGTGCGTGCTGGCCGCGGGCGGCCGATGCCCGGCTGAGCCCGCGCTCGAGATTTACGACCGGCCCGCGCCGGTCGTGAGCGGCGAGCGTCTCTATCTGTTTGCCGCGCTCAAACACGTGCCCGGGACCCCGGCGATCTGCGTTCGCCGCGACGCCGGCGGCCGCTGGGAGCGCGTCGCCGAGTTGAGCGCGGACTACACCTGTGCGGCCGCGACCGACGACCGGCTCTACCTCTTCCTGCCGGACTCCGTCGTCGAACTCGATCCCGAGACCTGTCGGAAGACGGGCGCCGTCCGATGGCCGTTCAACTGGCGCGCCCAGTCGGTCGTGTTCGTCGACGGGAAGATGACGGTCTTTGGCGTCAGCGGTGGGCAGGTCTATTCAGCGACGCCGGCGGGGGAGGGCTCGGGGCCGACCGACCAGTGGAGCGAACAAGCGATCTCGGTCGATGGACAGGGCCGCTGCAGCCAGACGCGGGCCGTGCATGCCGGAGGGAAGACGTGGCTGTTCTGGACGACGCGTGACAAGGCGCGGGACGCGGAGACGCTGTGGGCCGCGGAACTCGTTGGCGGCGCGCTCGGGCATGCGGAGAAACTCGACTCGATGAGCGGGCAGGCGGGGCTCGCAGCGGTGCCGTCCGACGGCAAGCCGATGATCGTCTACGTCGGGCTCCCGCAGCGGCTCCACGGCGGGACTGTCATCCAGTATCGGACGCGCGAGGGCGCCCGCTGGCTGGCGGCCAACCAGATCCGGACCGTCACGAATCCTCTCTTCGAGCGGACGCTTACGCTGAGCGGGGCCGCGGCCGGGCCGAACGTGCATCTCTTCCTCGGCACCGATCATCGCGTGCTCGGCACCACGTTCGACGGGACGGCGTGGACGCCGGCGCGCACCGTGCTCGGCAGCGCCGACGTCGACTGGCTCCTCGATCATATGCCTCTTCTGTTGGTGGTATTGGGCGGGGCGGCCGTGCTGTTTGTGCTGTCGCTCATCCGATCGCGGCTCTTGCCCCGCCGCGCCGTCATCGGCGGGATGGAGTATCGCTTCGCGTCGTGGTGGCAGCGGGCGGGGGCGTATCTGGGCGATTTCTTCCTGGCATTTCTGGCCGTCCGAGCCATTCACGCGCTGCTCGGCGTGACGCCGAACGCGGCGACCGCGCGAGTTGCCATGTTCTGCTTCGAGATGATCTACCTCACCGCGTTCGAGGCGCGGCTCGGCAAGACACCGGGCAAATGGGTGTTCGGCATCATGACGGTCAGCCGGAACGGCGGGTATGCGAGCTGGGGGCAGGCGGCCTTGCGGAACCTGCCGCGGGCGCTCGTCGATTCGCTTTCGTTCGGGCCGAGCTGGTTGGCTCTGCTGATGCCGGTCTGGACGTTCGTTGCGATGATCACGATCCTCAACAGCCGGCGGTCTCAACGGCCCGGGGATATGGCTGCGGGCACACATGTCGTCAGAGAACACAAGACAAGGTAACGGGCGCGCGACGGCGGCGGTCGCGTTGGCAGCGGCGCTGACGGCCGCGGCGCTCGCGCTCGCGTTTCCGCCGGCCGAGGTCTCGGCGCTGGCCTGGATCGCGCTTGTGCCGCTGCTGCTCGCGCTGTCGCGCATCGGGCGCCGCCGCGACTGGCTGCTCGTGTGGCTCGCGGGCTGGGCGTTCGGCATCGCGGGGTTCTTCTGGGCCCGACACGTCACCGTGCTGGGCCTGATGCTCCTCGGGCTCTACATCTCATTCTATGTCGTGCTGTTTGCGGGCGGGACGCGATGGCTCATGCGGCGCGGGATGCCGTTCGCCTTTGCCGCGCCGTTGGTGTGGACGGCGCTCGAGGTTGTGCGCGGCGTGCTGTTCACCGGCCTGCCGATGCTCCTGCTCGCACACACACAGTATCGGTGGCTGCGGGCGATCCAGATCGCCGATCTCGCGGGCACGGCCGGGGTGACGTTCTGGATCGTGATGGTGAACGGGCTCCTGGCCGATGCGGTGTTGTACTTCGCGCGGCGGCCCTGCGAGCGGACGCTTCGCGTGCTGGCCGGGGCCGTGGTCGTGGTGCTGCTCTCGACTTTCGCCCTGGTCTACGGCCATCATCGCCTGACGACGATCGTGACGCGTCGCGGCCCGCGGATCGCCGTCGTCCAGGGCAACATCCCGCAGGACGTGAAGAACCGGCTGACCGAGAAGGACGTGAGCGACATGTTCGCGACGCACATGGAACTCACTCGCAAGGCCCTGAAGGGAAAGCCCGACCTCATCATCTGGCCGGAGACGATGGCGCCCTACGGGCTGTTCGATCCCGACTACGAGGCGAAGTGCTGGCAATATGTCGAACGCTTGCGCACGATCGACAAGAGCGACCGCCAGCTTGTCGAGCGCCTCGGGAACACGCCACGATGGCGCGGCGCGCTGTACGACCACCAGAACGAGTCCGCATTTCTCATCGGCGTCGGCAGCTACTCGGTGACGGACGGCGTTTTCCAGCGCTACAACAGCGTCCGTTTCCTGCCGCGCGGAAAGCGTGGCCCAACGACGCGCTACGACAAGATCCACCTCGTGCCGTTCGGCGAATATGTCCCGCTCAAGCCGCTCATCGGCTGGGCCGTCGGCCCGCTCATTCCCTATGAAGAGGGTCTGACACCGGGGGCCGAGCGCACGCTGTTCGAGATCGACGGCTGGCACTTCGCTCCAACGATCTGCTTCGAGGATCTGTTCCCGCGCGAGGTCGCCGACTTCGCGCGCGGCGAGACGAAGGTCGACTTCATCGTCAACGTGACGAACGAGGGCTGGTTCAAGGATGGCGCGGAACTCGACCAGCACATCGCCATCGCGGCCTTTCGCGCGATCGAGTGCCGGGCGGGGTTCGTGCGCGCGGCAAACACGGGCATCTCGGCCTTCATCTCGCCGACCGGGCGTGTGTTGTCGACTCTCAGCGACCAACACGGCCGCGACCGAGAGATCGCCGGCGTGTTGATCGAACGCGTCACGGGCACCGACGTCCGCTCTCCATATCTCTTCGTCGGCGAGTCGTTCGGCGGGGCCTGTGTCGCCGGGTGCATTCTTTCCATGCTGCTCACCGACCTGTGGCGACGCCGTTCCCGGGCCGGCAGGGATTCCTCCTCATGACCGCTCCTTCTCAAGACGCGGGAAACGAGCCGATGGCCGCCGAAGCGCTGCTGTGGCCGAGCGGCCCGCCGGGCGCTCCCGATAACGCAGGGGCCGCCAAGCCGGTCGTGACGACCTATCGGCCGGCGCCGGACCGGGCGAACGGGACGGCCGTCGTGGTGTGTGCGGGCGGCGGCTACGGGGGCATCGCCATCGACCACGAGGGGCACGATGTCGCAAGATGGCTCGACACACTGGGCGTGACGGCCGTCGTCCTCCAGTATCGCAACGGCGGGGACGGTTGCCGCCATCCGGCGCCGTTCCAGGACGCGCAGCGCGCGATGCGGACGGCCCGAGCCGGCGCCGATGCCCTCGATATCGACCCCGGTCGCATCGGCATCCTCGGGTTCTCCGCGGGCGGGCACCTGGCGTCGACGGTCGCGACACACTTCGACCCGGGGAACCCGGACGACGCCGACCCCGTCGAGCGGGTCAGTTCACGTCCCGATTTCGCGATCCTGGCGTACCCCGTGATCACGCTCAAGCGGCCGCACGGGCATTGGGGCTCGCGCGTCAACCTGCTTGGTGACGACCCCGACGAGCAGCTCGTCGAGACGCTCTGCAACGAGACCCAGGTGACCGCCGAGACGCCCCCGACGTTCCTCGTGCACGCGAGCGACGACCCCGGCGTGCCGCCCGAGAACAGCGTTCTGTTCTACCTGGCCCTGCGGGCGCACAACGTCCCGGCCGAGCTGCACATCTACGAACAAGGCGGGCACGGCTTCGGGCTCGGGAACGAGGGAACACCCGCGGCAAGCTGGCCCGGGCGGTGCGTCGACTGGCTGCGGGGCCTGGCGCTGCTTGAGGAGCCCCCGCCCGCGGGCGGTTGATCCGGCCTGGGGCGGGGGAGGGCGCCTCGTCATCAGGACGCGGATGACGGCGCTTTTGAGTTGTGCGGGCGGCCTGTCGGGCCTATAATTGTGAAGGTGACGATCCCGGCGCTTGGCCGCAGAGCATTGTTTTCTGCTTGACAAGCCGAGGTGTCGGCAATATTATCCGTGGGCGCTGGCAGGTTTGCGGCGATTCCGGTCCGCAGGCCCGCCCTTCTCAGCAGGAGGCCGTGATGAGCACCCTAACCAAGACGTTCATTATCCTCAATCTTGTCTTCAGCATCGCGTTCGTGACGGTCAGCGCGACCGTCCTGTCGCAGAAGAAGCACTGGCGGGAGGAGCATGCCGCCCTGAGCAAGGAGTTCAACGACCACAAACGGGACGCGGCGGACAAAGAGAAGACGCTCACAGAGAACGCCAAGGGTCTGGAGACGGACCGGAACGCGTTCCGGGACCTCGCGAACACACGTGAAGTCGAGTTGAACAACCGCGAGGAGAAGATCCGGAGACAGGTCGCCCAGATCGCCGCGGTCACAAGCGAGAGGGACGACGCAAACGCGCGGGCGACCCGGCTGACCGAAAGCGTCAAGAGCCAGGCCAGCGGCCTGAAACTCCTGCAGACGGAATACGACAAGACCAAGAACAGATTGGCCGAGACGAGTGCGACGCTCAACAAGCGGACCACGACCTTGTTCGGAACGCGGGCGCAGCTTCGCGGCCTGGAATTGAAGCATAAGGTGGTGCTGCACCAACTCGACGTTGCGACCAGCCAGCTCACCTATCACCGGAAGGTCGAGGACGTCCTGGAAAAGACCGAGCCGGAGGCGCTGGCACTGTCGCGGCGCAGGGCCGGCGAGGGCGGCGGCGGAGGCATCGACGTGCCGGAGATCCGGGCGACCGTCAAGGCGGTCGACGGGAGCGGGAGGACGGTGGTCTTGAACGTCGGCTCGGAAGGTGAATCAACCGTGCAGAGGGGCTACCGCTTCCTCGTGTACCGCGGGCGGGACTTTGTCGGCGCGGTTCAGGTCGCCAGCGTGACCAAGGACATGTGTTCCGCGAAGCTCATCGAGCCCATCGTGCCCGGCCGCCGGATTCGTGTCGGCGACCGCGCATTCACGTATACAGACTAGGGCGGTTCGGCGCAGAGGACTTTCCCCATGGCAGACTCGCAAGGCCGGTCGGGCGCGTTCGCGGCCATCAGCATTGTCGCGCTCCTCTTCATGGTGCTCGGGATCACGATCGCCGTGCTCCAGATGGTGTCTTACTCCGACAGCCAGCAGCCCCCGCCGGGCACCCTCTCCAGGCCGCCTGAACCCAACCTGCGCGTTGGGGAGGAGACGGAGGACACCGAGGGAGAGGACGGGGAGGGTGAGGGCGAGACCGACGTCGAGGACGGAGAGGGCGACGACGAAGAGGACGTCGAAGAAGACGACGAGGAGCCGGGCGGCGAGGGCTAGGGCCGCGATTTCCAATCCCGCCAGGCGCGGGCCACCGAGGGCGCATCCGTGATTCTCGACTGGGCCATCGGCCTTTTCTCCAAAGACATGGGGATCGACCTCGGGACCGCCAACACGCTGGTCTGCGTGACCGGGCGGGACGAGATCATCTCCGAACCATCCGTTGTCGCCGTCAAGAAGGGCACCAACAAGGTCCTCATGGGCGGCGAGGCCGTCGGCAATCGCGCCAAGGAGATGGGCGAAAAGGCCCCCCCTTCCATCCAGGTTATCCGGCCGCTCAAGGACGGCGTCATCGCCGACTTCGACATCACCGAGGCGATGCTCCGCTATTTCATCCGCAAGGTGCACAACCGGCACCGGCTCTTCAACCCGCGCGTCGTCATCGCGATCCCCTCGGGCATCACGCCCGTCGAGAAGCGAGCCGTGTTCAACTCGGCTCAGCGCGCCGGGGCCCGCAAGGTCTATCTCATCGAAGAGCCAAAGGCCGCCGGCATCGGGGCCGGCCTCCCCATCACCGAGCCCGTCGGCAGCATGATCCTTGACGTGGGCGGTGGAACGACTGAAGTCGCCGTGATGTCGCTTGGCGGCGTCGTCACCGCCACCAGCATTCGGGTCGCCGGCGACGAGATGGAGCAGGCCATCATCGAGTACTGCAAGCGCAAGTTCAACCTCGACATCGGCTATCGCAGCGCCGAGCGCGTGAAGATCGAGGTCGGCTGCGCCTGTCCGCTGGAGACCCAGCTCGAGACGGTCGTCAAGGGGCGCGACCTGGGAACCGGACTGCCGCGCGCGCAGCCGATCACCTCGGCCGACATCTGCGACGCGCTCGAAGGCCCGCTCGAAGCCATCTGCGACTCCGTTCTTCAGACGCTCGACCAGACGCCGCCGGAGTTGGCCGCCGACCTGGTCGACCTCGGCATTACGTTGACGGGCGGCGGCGCGCTGCTTCGCGGTCTCGACAACGTCATCGAGGAGCGCACCCACCTGTCCGTCGTCATTGCCGACGACCCGCTCGGCTGTGTCGCTCGCGGCACGCGCGAGGTCCTCCTGCACCTCGACAAGATGAAGTCGGTTCTCGAAAGCGGCGATGAAGAATACTAAGCGCCCTCGCACCCGACTCCTCCTTGGCTGCCTGATCGCGTTCGCCCCGCTGGGCCTCCCCGCCGACAAGACTGCGACCACGGGAGCGTGGGGCGTGTCGGCTCTCGCGCCCGTTCAGGCGGTCCTGGCGAGGGGCGGGCGGCTGCTGGGCTCGTCGCTCAACCTGTTCGGCTCGCGCGGGCGGATGGCCGATGAAAACCGCCGGCTTCGCGAACGGATCCAGCAGGTGACCGAGGAGCGGGACGCGTGGCGGCGGCGCGCGACGGACGCCGAGCATCGGCTGGAGTCGATGGCTGAGTTTCGCGAGCACGCCGGGCGGCTCGGGCCCGACCGGCCGGTCGCCGTCGGGGAAGGTGAGGTGATAGGGCAGGGGACCGGCCCCCTGCGCGAGGTGGTCTTCATCAATCGCGGCTCGCGCCATCGGATTCGACACGGCATGGCGGTCGCCGCCGGCCGGTCGATCGTCGGCAAGGTCCGGGCGGTCGGGCCCGTGGCGAGTTCCGTGCGGCTCGTGACGAGCCCGGCCTCGCGGCTTGACGGGCGCGTGACGTCGACGGGCGAGCGCGGCATCGTCGTCGGCAACGGCGACGGCACCATGCGAATGGAGTATATCTCGAAGAAGAAACCCCGGAAGGGCGGCACGGTTGTGACGACCGGGCTGGATGGGATCACGCCGAGGCACTTCGTGCTCGGATGGATCACGCACGTCGAGCGTCGCCCTGCCGCCCTGACCTACGAGGTGACGCTGCAGCCGCTTCGGGACCTCGACCAACTCGTCGGGGTGACGGCCGTGCGGCCTGTCATACCGGCGGCCGACTTCCCGGTCGCGGAGAGGAACGGAGCCGACGAAGATGGATAACGAGACAGTGGGCGCCCCCGTCGAACGGCACAGCGTGCTCCACCACGCCGCGACCGACTACGCCGCGCAGCGCTATCTCGACTGGGAACGCCTCAGCTACGACATCGAGCCGACCGCGAGCGAGCACTGGCGCCGCCGATACTGGCGTCTCTGGTTTCGCGGCCACTGGGTCGAACACATCCGCGGCACCCACTACTGGATCGAGATGGGCGACGAGAACTTCGGCATGTTCGCCGGCGATGAGCACCACGACGCGCTGCTCGTCGAGCGGGTCGCCGACCGGCTCATCGTCGGCTGGGAAAACCTCGGCATCATCCTCTGGGCCTCCGACTGGGGGCTCGAGCTGGATGAAGTCATCGAAATCCTCAAGAAGCTCAATATCAACCACGTCCAGGTCAACGGCAAGAGCATCGACGAGTTCTGGGGGCCGCTGCTCGCCTGACCCGAAGGAGACATCGCCTGTGTGCGTTCCGCCGCCCGACGACCCGCCGCCGTACGAAGAGCCCTCCCCGGGTGAGGACGAGCTTTTCGAGTCCGAGCGCAACATCGAGCGAATCCTCGACTACCTCGACCTGATGCGGGCGGCCGACATTCAGCGGACCGGGTCCTTCGAGGACGACGACCAGGCCGTCCATTTCACCGTGATGCTGGGGGACCCGCCGGCCGACCTTCCGGGCTTCGCCTGCTTCGTCCGCGACGCCTGGGTCGACATCTGCCTGCTCCGCGACTGGTCCGATGCCATCCGCCGCAAGTTCCGCACCCACGCCGAGCAGATTCTCAACACGCTCGGGCTCCGGGGGATCAGTCTTTACTTCATGCCCGAGGAAGACACCCTCTACATGTGCCATCGCGTCTTCACGGAGGGATTCAACTTCGACGTCTTCCGCGCCTGCGTCTGGTCGCTCGTCGACGCACAGAGCCAGGTCGCCGGCATCCTAGACAAGGCCAGGTAGGGCTTGGCGGGGCGGCCGCACAGGCGGCACGCCTTTCAGTGCCCAGAGCTTAGCCGCGCTCGAATACCACATAACAATGATTATCGGACTATTCCGCCGTGGCTCTGTTAGGGAGACAGGGAAGGCGAAGAGGCGTCCAGCGACGCCGCGTCGGAGAGCGGGCGTGCACGGCGCGGCGTGAGCGTGGCGAACGGCGAGCGGGCGGACGTGAAGCGGAGTTGGCAGGCGGAACCGAGCCGCTCGGAGAGGCACGGGCGGAGTCGGGCCGGTCGGTTGGAACGGGGTCTGCGGGCGGGGCGAACGGTGTCCCGCTGCGGGGCGTCAGGGAGCGGGGGCGGCGAGAATCCAGACGGCCATCGAGCCGGGGCGGCGGTTGGCCCAGGCGTAGTACGGAATCGCGGTCAGCTTGCGTGGGATAGCGGCGGCGGTGGCCGGGGCATAGAGCCCCCTGCCCCTTTTCTTGGGCGGGGCGAGGGCGGCGGCGCGGATGATCTCCAGGCCGCCGGGCAGAGGGGGGCGCACGGCGACTTTGAACCTGGGCTTGGCGGCGAGGCGGAGGAGCCGCACGTCGCCGCGATTGTCGGCTTCCTCGATGCAGTAGACGAGGGGGCCTCGCTGGATGGCGACCCGCCCTGCGTTGGGCGTGATGGCGGGGTGTGAGGCGAGCGTCGTTACGGGCATGTCGAGTGTCAGGTCGACGCGGTCGGCGGGCTGCCACGTGCGCGTCACCCTCGCGTATCCTCTTCGCACATTCAGGGCGACCGGCTGGCCGTTGACGCGGACGCTCGCCTTGTCGCACCAGCCGGGGATTCGAAGACGAAGCGAGAAGCGGACCGCCGACTCGGCGTCGAGCGTGATCCGAACGTCGCCGGAGTAGGGGTATCGTGTGGTCTGGGTCAGCGTGACGGGCCGCCCGTCAACGACCGCCCTGCCCTGCCCGCCGACATAGAGATGGACGAACAGGTCGCGGGCCGTCGTCGAGTAGACATATCCACCGAGCGAGGCGAGCAGGCGGACGACATTCGACGGGCAGCAGGCGCAGCCGAACCAGGGCTGGCGGCGGTTGGTGGTCTTCGCCGCGCCGTGCTTGCCGGCGTGCGCGAGCGGGTTGACGTAGAAGAAGTGCTTGCCGTCGAGGCCGACGCCGGCGAGGAACCCGTTGTAGAGCGCCCGCTCCATCACGTCGGCGTATTCGCCGCTGCCGTCGAGTTGAAGCATGCGGTGCGCCCAGAACACAAGGCCGATGGCCGCGCACGTCTCGGCGTAGGCCTCCTCGTTCGGCAGTTCGTATTTCTCGCCGAACGACTCGCCCCGGTGCCGCGCGCCGACGCCGCCGGTGACGTACATCTTGCCCTCGACAACGTCCTTCCAGAGCCGCCTGCATGCGGCGAGCAGCTCCGCGTCGCCCGTCTCGGCCGCGACGTCGGCCATGCCCGCGTAGAGATACATCGCGCGGACCGCGTGGCCGGCGACCTCGTCCTGCTCGCGGACGGGCAGGTGCGCCTGGCAATAATCGTACTTGCCGAAGACAAAGCTCCCGGGATTCTCGCCGCGGGCCCTCGACTCCTTGTCGTAGTAGTGGGGCGTGCGGCCCCGTTCGTCGACGAAGTACTTGCTGAGTTTCAGGTATCGCTTCTCGCCCGTCGCGCGGTAGAGCTTGACGAGCGCCAGCTCGATCTCTTCGTGCCCGGGATAGCCGCGTTTCTGTCCCCTCCCCCGCCCGAAGACGCGGCCGATCAGGTCGGCGTAGCGGCACATCACGTCGAGCATCTTCCGGCTGCCGGTCGCGTGGTAATGCGCGACGGCCGCCTCCATCAGGTGCCCGGCGCAGTAGAGCTCGTGGCAGTCGCGGAGGTTCGACCACCGGTTCGTCGGCTCGACGGGCGTGTAGTGTGTGTTGAGGTAGCCGTCCGGCTGTTGGGCGGCGGCGAACCCGTCGACGACATGGTCGACCCATTTCCGGAGCCGACGGTCGGGACGCGCCGCCAAGCTGTAGCACGCGGCCTCGAGCCACTTCGCGACATCGGAATCCCAGAAGATATGCGGGACGGGCTCGTCGCCCGGCTTCCACGTCTGCTTGAGTGCGCCGACGTAGCCGGATCGTTCGAGCATCCGGTACGAGTGGGGGATGCTGACCTTCCGGTTCGTTTCGATCCGCGGCGACCAGAACGCGTCGTCGATCGTGACGTCGGTCGCGAGGACGGGCGTCAGCTTCCGGAGCGCACGCTTGCGAGGTTTCGGCTTCTTCGTCATCCTGGCTGCTTCCCTGGTTGGTCCATCGAATCGTCGAACTCGATTTGGCGGGACAGTCTAGCGGGCGGCCGGCGGGCCGTCAAGGCGCACAGGCTCCGCGCGATTGTTCCCCTTTCTCTTCGGGGAGAGCTACTGCCGGCGCCGACGTAGGGTGGCGGCCTACATCTTCCCCACGCTCAGGGCCTCCATGAACTCCTTCTTCACCGCCTCCTGGTCGGCGGCTGCCGCCTGGGGCAGGCCGATGTGCAGGCCCTTGCCATACGTGAGCGTGTAGACGTAGTCGATGATCCTCGGTTTCGCCGCGGCGGCGCCCGCCGGCACGCTCAGCTCCCAGCGCAGGATGCCCCGCGGACGACGTGTCCGCAGGTACTCCGGGTCTTTGCTGAGCGGATTGCTCGAGCGGACGACCTCGACCTTCAACTGGTCCGTCGGAACAGGCGTTCGGTCGACGACCCGCACGCTCACCGCTTTGTCGGAGTAGTTGTGCAGCACGAGGCGGTACACGAGCGTTGTGTGCCGCTTCCCGCCGATCCATTCGTCGCTGTGCTTCTTCGACACGAACTCGCGCCACGCTCGCAACTGCGGGTCCATCCCGAAGCCGACGACGACCTTCTGGCCGCGGGCCACCATCGGCACGGCGCCGGTGCCGACGAAGTCGCCGTCGAAGTAGACGTTCGACCGGCCTGCCAACAGCGCCAGCTTACTGTTGTTCGCGAGCCGCGCGTACCGGAAGACGTACTCGCTCAGGAGCGGGGCCGCCTGGTAGTAGAACTCGGCGGGCACGTCGAACTGCGCGATCTCGATCAACTGGTTTTCGCGTCGGCTGGCGAAGCTGACGCGCCCCTCGAGCTTGTAGTTCGCGCTCAAGCTGGGTCGGGCGCCGCCCAGCCGGCCCTGGACCGCGTAGACGTCCTCCGGCCGCACGATCAGTTCGTTGCCTTGGAAGCTGTTCGCCGCCGCGTTCATGTCCCAGTTCAGCCGAATCTGCTCGTCGCGGTCGAACGTGCGCTGCATGGTCTGGAATTGCCTCCCGAGGATTTTGGGGTTGGCGTCCGTCGCCTGCTCGAGCGCTCGGGTCTCATACCGGCCTGCCTTCGGCACGAGCGGCACACGCAGCGGCGCAAGGCGCGGGCCGTCGGCCGCCATCCGGGCAACGGCCGCCGAGAGCGTCAGCGTGACGTTGCTCCAGTCCTCGCCCGTCATCTGGCGGGCGAGAGCGGCGTATTCGACGTTCACCTTCGCGCGGCGCGGGCTCGACCGCAGGTTGTAGACTGGCTCCCAGGTCGCGTTGTTCACGAGGTAGCGAAGCTGGAGGTCGCCCTTGCCGGCGGCGGCCTTGTCGATGAAGACGAGCGCCTCCCGGTCGGTCTTCGAATGCGTGCGGGTCAGCTCGCGGCGCTTCCGGAGAAGCAATTCGATCTTCTCGCGGGACTTGCGGCCGTCCTCCGCAAGATCGAACTTCTGCTTCGCCAGCTCGCCGCGAAGGTCGAACATCATTCCCGTGATCTTATCCAGCGTATCCGCGTTGAGAACGCCCTTGGCAAGCTCCGTCTTGACCGTGGGCGCGACGAAGCCGCGAAGCGAGTCGAGGTATGCTTCGTTCTGCTGGTGCAATTGCTGGTAGGCCGCGTTCTCGCGCAGCGACTCATTCAGCTTCTTGAGTTCGTCATCGAGCGCGCGAACCTCGGCCTTCGGCGCCTCGCTGCGCGCACGTGCCCGATAGCGCACGGCGCGGACCTGAACGCCCTTCCCCGCCGTGGCGTGCAAGCTCTGCGGCACGACGCTCTCCGGCAAGTCCGTCACGACCAGTTGGACGGCCCCCTTCGGCGCGTCGAATGAGACGACCCGCGTCACGAGCGCCTGCCCGCGGTAGAGCGTGACCGCGTCGACCTTGCCCGCCACCTTCACCTCATCGGCCGCCCACACCGGCGCGGCGCAGAGCGCCGACGCCACGATTGACAACACGATTGCGCGCATTGTCTCCTCCTCCAAAAAGAGAGCGAATTGTCCTGCCGACGATCACTCCCGATGATCGCTG
>CAYLQD010000033.1:0-10626 GCA_964385685.1 uncultured Planctomycetota bacterium
AGTGGCGACAACAGCGCCTGCGGAGGACCGGCTAATGCTTATTTCACCGCCATTGGGGACACTATATCTATTTCCTTCGTCGCTTCGGCTTGCGGCCGGGCTTCTGGCGATGCAACGTGCGCCGCAAGGCCTTCTCCAGCCGATCGACAAACCCCGCCATCTGTCGTTGCTGGATACACCGCACCCCCTCTTGCGGATTGGTTCTCCGCGATGAAGCATAGCTCCGATTGTGATGCTTGTCAACTCGGCGTGGCTGCTTGTCAAACCAGCTTGACGGCGGCGCGGGCCGCGAGTAAACTGGCCGCGTCCTCTGAGGATCGACTATGCCGGATTCCGAGAGACTGCCCGATTCGCTCGGCCATTTCGGCCCCTACGGCGGGATGTTCGTGCCCGAGACGCTCGTGCCCGCGCTCAAGGAACTCGAACGCGAGTTCCTCGCCGCCAAGGACGATCCGGGCTTTCAGACCGAACTCGAGTACTACCTCACCGAATACGCCGGCCGCCCGACCTCGCTCTACCTCGCCGAACGACTCTCGGAGGAGGTCGGCGCGAAGGTCTACCTCAAGCGCGAGGACATGCTCCACACCGGCGCCCACAAGATCAACAACACGCTCGGCCAGGGGCTGCTCGCGAAGCGGATGGGCAAGCGGCGCGTCATCGCGGAGACGGGCGCCGGGCAGCACGGCGTCGCGACCGCGACCGCCGCGGCCGTCTTCGGCATGGAGTGCGCCGTCTACATGGGCAGCGAGGACATGGAGCGGCAGGCGCTCAACGTCTTCCGCATGCGGCAGCTCGGCTCCGAGGTCCGCGAGGTGCCGACCGGGTCGAAGACGCTCAAGGACGCGATCAACGACGCCCTCCGCGACTGGGTCACGAACGTCCGCACGACGAGCTACATCCTCGGGTCCGTGCTCGGGCCGCATCCGTATCCGATGATGGTTCGCGACTACCAGTCGGTCATCGGCCGCGAGACGCGGCAGCAGATTCTCGAGAAGGAAGGCCGGCTGCCCGACCTGCTCGTCGCGTGCGTCGGCGGCGGCAGCAACTCGATGGGGCTCTTCTACGAGTTCGTGCACGCCCAGGGCGCCGAGTCGGTCAAGATGCTGGGTGTCGAGGCCGGCGGCGTCGGCTCCGGGCTCGGGCAGCACGCCGCGCGGTTCATCAGCGGGACGCTCGGGGTGCTCCACGGCGACCGGACGTTCGTGCTGCAGACCGACGACGGGCAGATCGCGCCGACCCACTCGATCTCGGCCGGGCTCGACTACGCCGCCATCGGCCCCGAGCTGAGCCATCTGCGCGACGAGGGCCGCGTGTCGTTCACGCACGTGAGCGACGAGGAGTGCCTCGACGCCTTCTCGCGCCTGAGCAAGCTCGAGGGCATCATCCCGGCGCTCGAGAGCGCCCACGCCGTCGCCCAGGTCCTCAAGATGAAGGGCGAGCTGCCCGAGATCGTCGTCATCAACCTGTCCGGCCGCGGCGACAAGGACGTCAGCGCCGTCGCGAAACATCTCGGCGAGGAGTTGCATTAGGGAAATATCAAATAGCAAAGCTCAAATAGCAAAGGAAACGGCAAAAGCCAAATGACAAACAGGGACGGCCGGATGCGTGTCTCCCCTGTCTTGGACATTTGAGTTTTGGGCTTCACTTGATATTTGGGCTTTGGCCTTTGGGCCTTGAGCGGAACGCGAAACCGTGAATCGAATCGAAAAACTATACGCTGACCTGAAGGCGGAGGGACGCGCGGCGTTCAACGCGTACGTCTGCGCGGGCGATCCCGACCTCGAGACGACCCGCGCGCTGATCCCCGCGCTCCAGGACGCGGGCGTCGACATGATCGAACTCGGGATGCCGTTCACCGATCCCATCGCCGACGGGCCCGTGATCCAGGCCGCGAGCCAGCGGTCGCTCGACGCGGGCACGACGCTCCCGAAGGTGCTCGACCTCGTCGCCGAGGTCCGCACCGGCTGCGACATCCCGATCGCGCTGATGACGTACTACAACATCGTCCACAAGTTCGGCATCGAGCGGTTCGCCGACGAGGCGACGCGGGCCGGCATCGATGGACTCATCGTGCCCGACCTGATCGTCGAGGAGGCCGACGCGCTCATCGCGGCCGCGCGGGCCGCCGACCTCGCGACCATCTTCTTCGTCGCACCGACGAGCACCGACGACCGCATCCAGCTCGCCGACGACGCCTCGACCGGCTTCATCTACTGCGTCTCGGTCACGGGCATCACGGGCGCGCGAACCGAACTGCCCGACGACATCCGCGCCTACCTGACGGACGTTCGCGCGAAGACGACGAAGCCGCTCGTCGTCGGGTTCGGGGTGTCGACGCCCGAGCAGGTCCGGGCGCTTGCCAAGCTGTCGGACGGGGTGATCGTCGGGAGCGCCGTGGTGCGGCAGATCGAGGCCGCGGCGGGGCTGCCCGTCGCCGAGCGGGTCGCGAAGGTCGCCGAGTTCGCCGCCGCGCTCGCGGCCGGCGTCCGTTAGAACCGTTTCGCAATCTTGCCCGCCGGTTGTGTGGCGGGCGTAATCTTAATCCTAATCGTAATCTCTTGTGAGAGCGGCGATTACGAGTGAGATTGCGATCAGGATCACAATAGGAGGAAAGCAGATGGCAACGGTGCTCGTGCTCTATCATTCGCAGGAGTGTGGCAACACGGCCGCGATGGCCGAGGCGCTCGCCGCCGGCGTCCGCGAGGCCGGCGCCGACGCGACGCTTGTCAACACGAACGAGAAGCGCATCGACCCCGCCGAGTACGCGACGTTCGACGCCGTCGCGCTCGGCTCGCCCGACTACTACAGCTATCTCGCCGGCGGGCTCAAGATGTTCCTCGACGACTGGCACATCGCGAAGGGCGCCGGCGGCGGGGGGCTGACCGACAAGCCCTACGGCCTCTTCTACTCGCACGGCGGCGGCGGGCGCGTCGTCGAGCCGCTCGAAAAGCTCTGCTCGCGGCTCGGCACGCGGGTCGGCGAGACGGTCGAGTCGTGCAAGCAGCCGGACAAGAAGACCCTCGACGCGTGCAGACAACTTGGCAAGCAACTCGCGGAGGCGGCCGAGGCGCGGTGTTCGGTGTGAGGTGGTCGGCGGTCGTTCCCAGAGCAGATTCGTGCGACCCTGCGAACACCGAACGCCCAGCACCGGACTGTTCTGAGCCCGAACGATGGCCGTCATCTGCAAACGCTGCGGGCGACAATACGACGTGACGCTCTTCCAGTTCGGGCGGAGCATCTCGTGCGACTGCGGCGAGAAGCTGCCCCGGGGGGCCGAGATCACAATGGGCACCAGAGAGACCGAAGCGGAGTCGGCCGGCGTCGGCTACCTCACCCCCGCGACCGAGCAGGACCTGCACCTCTACGTCATCCGGCACGGGAAGACGGTCTGGAACCGGTCGGGCCGGCTTCAGGGCAGCGCGGACGTCGAGTTGAACGACGAGGGCCGCGAGCAGGCGCGCAAGCTCGCCGCCGCGCTCGGCGACGTGAAGTTCGAGGCCGCCTGTTCGAGCGACCTGCGGCGGTGCGCCGAGACCGCCGAGATCATCCTCGAAGGTCGCGACGTACCGCTCGTCAAGACTGCCGCGCTCCGCGAAGAGGACTACGGCGAGTGGACCGGCAAGACGTACGCCGAGATCGCGCAGCTCTGGCCCGAGCAGTGCGAGGAGCGCGAACGCGACCGCGTCGGCTCGCGGCCCGAGGGCGGCGAATCGCTCGGCGAGCTGCAGGCCCGCGTGCTCGAGCAGATGGACGCCATCGCGGCGGAGCATTCGCGCGGCAACGTGCTCGTCGTGACGCACGGCGGCCCGGCGTTCGTCTTCTTCTCGAAGGTCATGGCGCCCGAGGGGAAGCTGCGGGGGAACTTCACCGTCAAGAACTGCGCGATCAACATCGTCGCCCGCACCCGCTTCGGCTGGAAGCTCCTCAAACTCAGCGACGATTGCCACCTGACGTGAGCGACCGGGAAAAACGCCGCCCCACTTTTTCTACGCAAATGGCCCCGAGCGGGTTATAGTTGTGTGGGCGAGCGGTGACGACAGGAGCAGTTGAGAGGCCCCATAAGGCGGGGGACCCATGAGGTATCGACAATCCCGATCTGAGCGCCACGGCGGGGGGAGTTCCCCGACAGTGCGCCTGGCGTTACTCGTTAGCTTGAGCTCGTGCCTCATGATCTGCGCGTGTGACGGGGAGAGAGGCAAGGGCGCGGCTGGGGCCCAACGAAGCAACGAACCCCCACGCGGGTTCTCGGGCGTGTGGGTGCAATGGTACGGCCCGCAGAGCAAGAAGAGCGAGCATTCATACAAGGACGGGATTCGGGACGGGAAGTGTGTTGGGTGGTACCGGGGCGGGCAGAAGCAGTTTGAGGGGATCTACAAGGACGGGCGGCTGCACGGGACGCAAATGGTATGGTTCGATAATGGACTGAAGCAGGCAGAATACGAGTACAAGAATGGCGCGGCCGCAGGCAAGGCCACAAGGTGGTATGGAAACGGAAAGAAGAAGAGAGAGGGAACATATCAGGATGACTTGATGACCGGGACGTGGCGTCAGTGGTATGACACCGGTGGACTAAAGGACGAGATTCAATTCCGATTGGGGAAGCCCCACGGCAAGGCCCGCCGGTGGCACGAGAACGGAGAACTAGCAAGAGCGTGGGAGTTCGAAGAAGGGCAAGAACACGGTCCGTACATGGCTTGGGATAAGAACGGCCGCGTCAAGGGAAAAGGAGTCTTCGAAAACGGCGAACGCCTATTTGAGCTAGAAATCAGCCGTGATGAGCAGGGAAGCGTCGTCGCAACCAAGTACTACGTGGGGGGCAGAGAAGTGAGCAAGGAAGAGTACGAAGCTGCCCGGGACTCGAGAGGGCGAAGGCCGTGATACTAACTAGGTGAGATACCAGAGCCGCCGGAGCGCAAGAGCAGGCCCTACGCCACGCGACATGCTTCACCTACGGCGCAGCCGGAAAAGACACCGCCCCACTTTTTCTACGCAATTGGCCGGGAGCGGGATATAGTTGTACGGGTGGATGAAGGCGGAGCGATAGGGGCGGGAGAGGGATGATGACGAAGCGGTCATGTGTGTTGCGCGCGCTTGCGGTGCTCGTTGCGATGACGGCTTGCGGCCTGGCAGGGGCCCGGCCAAAACCAACAGAGCCTGCGAGCGACGGGAGAACGTTCAACTCAACAGTGGCATTCCACGTGTTCCTGAGCGAGCAGGTGCCTGGCACCTGCTAGTCGCACAACCAGCGGGGGGCCAACGTGTTGTGGCATCCGCTTGAATTCGCGAGCCAGGAATGGTACCATCTGCCCGACCGAGACGGAGAGTGAACAGTGGGCCGACCGCCGCGGCTTACGTATCGACAAGCCCTCCACCATGTGACGATGCGCTGCAACAACAAGGAGTTTCTCTTCGATGAACAATCGTTCCGTCTCTTTCTGAATCTGCTCGACGAAGCCCGCGACAAGCATAAGATTCGCCTCTACAACTACTGCCTGATGACCAACCACGTTCATCTGCTCTTCCAGGTTCCGGCGGATGACGCGCTCTCCCGCTTCATGCATCGGCTCGCCAACGGGTTTGCGAAGCGGTTCAACTCCCTGCGCGGCCGCAAGGGCCATCTGTGGGAGGGACGGTTCGTCAGCACCATCGTCGATGCGCGCACATACTTCCTTCGGTGCATGGCCTACATCGATCTGAATCCTGTGCGGGCCAGGATGGCCGCGGCGCCCGGCGATTACGAATGGGGTGGCCACAGACACGTCGCGGCGGAGAATGAGGCGGCCGTTTCGATGCACAGGGTGTACTTGGAGTTGGGCAAGACGAGGACAGCCCGTTGCCGGGCGTACACAAAGATGCTCGATGTCGAAGCCGCCAGGCAGCCGTACTCGCTGGCCGGAACGCTGTTCGTCGGGAGCCGTGGTTTCACGCGGCGCCTTCAGAAGCGGTTTGGGATCACGGTGGACGCGCGGCCCCATGTGCGATCTGTTGATCTCGAAGGAGGCGTTTGCGCGATCGAGCGGGACAAGGGCGCCGGTCACCGCGAATTCACACGGAAGGCATAAAGGCCTGTGTCCCACGGCGTTGCGACCCTAGCAGGTGCCAGGCACCTGCTAGGCACTAGGCCGCCTGCCTGGGCACCTGCCTGTCTGCTCGGCAGACAAGAGAAGGAACAAGAGCAGAGCGACGGTCATGAATGAGAACATTTCGGACGCGAACGAGCCGCGCGGCACGGACCCGGTCTGGTCGATACGCGTCAAGAGGGTGACGTTCTTCGGCTCGCAGCAATGGCGGATCGAGTTCTTCAGCGACCACGCGCTCCTCAAGTCGCGGAACGGCCGACGCGTCGTTCGCTTCCCCGATCCGGGCTCCGGCGTATCGCATCAGTTCAAGTCGCAGTTTCTTCGCGGCTTCAACTTCAAGGTCACGACGCCCGACGGGACGCTCAAGTTCGACGTCCCGCCCGGGGGCATCGCAGAGCTGACCCGGCTCGCCGAGTGGGAACAGCAGGAGCCCGTGGCCGCGGCACCGCCCGCCCCGCCCCCGCCCGCCGAGCCGCGCGTTCTGGACGCGCTCATTCTCGACGACGACGGCCTCGTGGACGCGACCCACGCGATGACAAGCCCGGCCGCCGAGCCGGCCGTCATAGAGCCGCTCGTCTTCGACGACATCGCCGCGCCCGACGCCACAATCGCCACCGCCGAGGGCGCCCCCGCCGCGGACGGCGCCGCCGCGGAGCCGGCGGCCGACGAGTCGGCGGCGCGACGCGCGGCCATGCACAAGGACCTGAAGGGCTGGTGTATCGCGCTCATCATCCTCGGCGCCGTGAGCATCGTATTCTCGGAATTCCTCGATCCGATCTGGGGAGGCGTGCTGATCGCTGCGGGGATCGCCGGCTTTTTCATCAGGCGCCGGGGCATGTTCATCGCATACGGCGTCGTCCTGCTGCTGGCGGGGGTGCTGAACATCTTGAGCGGGCATCCTGGCTGGCTCGTGTTCGGCGTCCTTCAGGTCTGGTGGGCGGTGCAGGAGTTCCGCAAGTTCGTGAAGTACGCCGGCGTGGGTGGCGGGCGAGATCCCGCGTCGGGCGCCACGGAATGAGTGGCTCGGTCTACTTAGGGAGAGGGAGAATGAACGGACGACTTCATATGTTGCCTCTTGTTGTCGCACTGATCTCCGTATTGCTGTCGGGCTGCGGAGATTCCTCTTCCCAGAAGGCCGACGCCGCGCGCTATTACTTCAATGTTGCCCGGGCGGGGTGGGACACCGTCATCTATATCAACGGCAACCCCGCTGCTAGGGGCGGCTCGGCCGTCTCGATGTTCCAGGAGATGAGCCCTTGGATGAAGAAGGGCTCAAACTCCATCCGAATCACGACGAAGCGCCTCAGCGATTCTCCCTTCGCCCGTGACACGTGCGACATCCGGTTCGTTGAAATGACCGACCCGACGGATCCCGACTCGGTCGAGACACTCGGCGGAATCTACGAATCGCCTCCCGACGCCGACGAGTATGAGGTCGAGTTCGAGGTTACGTCTGAGAGCGGGATCGTCTGGCTGTGGGAGCGCGCGGACGCGCTTGACGGGCTGACGGATGCGGATCGCAAGGGCATCGAGGACCTCCTCGCCAAGCTGGCCGACGGACTCCGGAAGAAGGACCTCGACGTCGTGAGCAGGTGCTTCGCGATGCCGTGGGGAAGCGGGCCGCCCCCCGAGAGCGTTGTGTCGCCGAAGATGAGTCAGAAAGAGATAGACGCGCAACAGCGCGAGTTCCTTGGGAAGATCTTTGCCTACCCGGACCTCACCGTGACGGCGTTGGACCCCGGCGAGCGCGAACTGATCGTCGGCACGCAGGCCGTGATGGTCTGCGCCAAGCCGGTTCGGGACCCCGCTGTCGATAGCTATGTCATCTACGCCGGGCACGGCCCCGACTACGAGGCGCCATCCGGGGAGATGAGCTGGAGCATCTCCTACGAGCAGCTCCATTTCCTGAAGGTTGACGAGAAGTGGGTGATGCTGGCGAACTGAGCATCGCCCCATCCGTCCCGGCGACAGCCGCGTGCCCCGGCTTCGTCTAAGGCGCCCACGTAGTCGGCGCCCTTATTCTGTCATGCCGTAGAGCAGGATGTTCGTGAGGAGCTTGCGGGCGCTGTCGAGCGTGAGCCCGCGACACGTCGCACACGGGAAATCCTCGAACGCACACCCGAAGTCGCGCTTGCTGTAGACGAGCACCGCCCGGCCGTCCACGATCACGGCCTCGAGATGCGGCGCGTGCTTCTCCCCCTCGCCCAAATCCCGCTCGAGGAACGGCCGATAGTCGACCGACTCGACCTTGTACTTCATCCGGAAGATCTTGTGGTCGAGCGGCAGCTTGACGAGAGCCCCGTTCGGGAAGACGCGCTTGACGAGCGCGCGAAACGATTTGTCGAACTCGTCGAACCCGCAGCAGGCGTCGGCGAAAAAGAACCCGCCCCGCTCCATATACGTGCGGAGCGCCGCGACCTGCTCGTCGGTGTACTCGAACGCGCGATGCCCCGTCGCGTAGATCAGCGGATACTTGTACAGCTTGGGATCGGTCGGATCGACGTCGACGCGCGCGAGGTCGACGCGGGCGCCCGTCGCCTTCGCGTAGAGGCGGAGCATGGCGCGCGTCGCGGGCGGATCGGGATCCCAGTCGCCGTCGTGCTTGAGCTGAGCAAACACGAGCGCGCCCCGCGCGACGCGGCCGTCGTCCTTGGCCTCGTGCCGCGCGACCCACGGCTTCACCTCCTCGAGCTTGTCCTTCAGCGGCTTGTAGCCCATCGCATACGCGGCGACGTTCACGCCGAGCCGAAACGCGTTCGTCTCGTCGACCGAGAGCGTCGGGTCGTGGATGTTTCCGTCCCACGCGCACGAGAGGTCCCGCGGCGAGTAGAAGACGGCCGTGCGGCATCCGGCCGTGATGCCCTCCCAGACGCGCAGCTCGCGCCGCCCGATCTTGTGCGGCGCCTGATAGACCGGATGGCCCTCGTGCAGCTTCGCGAGAGGGATCTTCGGGAAGACCTTCGCGAGTTCCGCGCGGAACGACTTGTCGAACGTCTCGTTCGCGCAGCAGGCGTCGGCGACAATCGTCCCGCCGCGCTCGCAGAACTCGCGGACCTTCGCCCGCTCCTGCTCCGTCAGCACGACCTCTCCGTGCCCGGTGAGGTAGAGGATCGGCGCCTCGAGCCAGCTCGTGACCGGGTCCGCCGGCCGCACGACCTGCCACGTCAGCTTCTGCTCGAGTTCCTTCGAGACCTGTCGCGCGAGATGCTCCGCGTCGTGGAAGTCGGTGTTCCAGCGCGGCCGCGCCGCGCCCGCGTCGTACTCGAGCTTCTGGATCAGCACCTTCGCGCTCGCCTTGCCGAGGAAGAGCAGGTTGAAGACCGTGTCGAGTTCGTTGCCCCAGCCGCCGTCGGCCCGCTGCGTCAGGACGAGGTGCGCCGCGCCCTTCGCATACCAGTCGTGCCGGCCGATGAACCGGCGCGCGGAGAACGAGCAGACGCGTTCGAGCGCGTAGCGGTAGTAGCCGACGTAGGAGCCGCCGCGCCCGGGGTTCTGCTTGACGCTGAAGTGCGTCGCGAGCCAGTCGAGCCCCTTCGCGACCCGCACGTTCTGCGAATACTCGCCGCACGTCTCCGAGCGCTCGTGCAGCTTCATCCCGCAGATGTAGAGCCCGCCCAGACTCGCCGCCGTCATGCTCCCATACGACCGGCCGCGCGCCTGATACGACCAGCCGCCGTCGCCCTGCTGCGTGCCGACGAGGTATCGCTCGGCCGCCTTCCACGTCGCCGCGGGCACCGCGAACCCCGCGTCGTCGGCGGCCCGCAGCCCGAGCAGCGCGAACTGCGTGCACGAGTGGTCCGACGCCTGCCCGCCGCGCGCGCCGCGGTTCCCCTGCTGCCGATACCGCCAGCCGCCGTCCTTGTTCTGCGCGTCGACGAGCCACTCGGTGCAGCGCGTGATCGCCGCCTTGTACTTCTTCGCATCGACGGCCGCGAGCGCCGTCGCGATGCAGCCGACGTGATAGGTGTTCGCCACGAAACTGGCCTTGTCGGCGCAGAGGTCGGCCGCGCGGACCACGTCGGGGTCGGTTGGCGGCACGCCCGAGTGGAGCATCGCGAGGATGGCGAGCGCGTTCATCCCGATCCCATGCCGCGCGCGCTGGTTGAAGACCGTCGAGCGGCGGAGGTGTCGCACGCCGTGGTTGATGGCCGCGTTGACCTGCTTCGGCGTGACGGGCGCCTGCGCGTGCGCCGGCGGATGTGGCAGCGCGACGGCCGCCAGGGTCGCCGCGATCAGGGCCGCCGGCAGTGGGCTTCGCATACGTCGCTCCGATCCCCGTGTCGCCTCGCTTTCATTATACACACCCCGCTCCCCCGCCGCCCCCCAGAATCACGCCCACCGCTGCGCTTCCTCCGTGCCTTCCGCCTTCGTCCCGGCTCGTCGGGACTACGGCGGATGGCCTTCTTCGCATCGATGGCTCAGAAGGCTAGATTCCTGTCCTCCGTGGTGAGATCTGCCGGCAAGAACTGCCCGTTGATAGTTGGCCGCACCCGCGCCCTCGTGGCGAACTCGACGGCGGAAGTGTTGTACTCATTATGAGTACAGC
>CAYLQD010000033.1:10726-32519 GCA_964385685.1 uncultured Planctomycetota bacterium
GATGGCCTTCTTCGCCTGGATGGCTCGGAAGGCTGGATTCCTGTCCGCCGTGGCAATATCTGCCCGTTGATAGTCGCATCCTGCTCCTCGTGACAAACTCGATGGCGGAAGTGCTGTACTCATTATGAGTACAGCCCCGCCGCATCCGCCCTCTGTCGGTTTCTCCTCGTACTTGCTGTGCTTCCGCCGTGCGCGCCTGTGGTGAGAACTGCCGGTGAGAACTGCCGGTTGAAAGTCGGCACCCGGCTCGCCTACAATTAGGGCGAAGAGGAACTTCGCGCGAAGAGGGGCTCCCCACGAAAAGGGATCTCCCGCAGAGAGGGACTCCCGAGCGGAGGTACACTATGCGTCGCGCGCGGGCCAACGGCTTCACGCTCATCGAGCTCCTCGTCGTCGTCGCCATCATCCTCATCCTCGTCGGCGCGATGGTCGCGCTGATCGCGGCGTTCCTCGGCCCCATCAACCGGACGGAGTGCGCCTCTAACATCCGCCAGATCGGGACGCTCCTCATCGCCGCGTCGACGACCACCGGCAAATACCCCGCCGCAGGCGAAACCCCCGCCGACTGGGATACCGCCGTCCTCGGCAGGATCGAGAAGCCCGGCATCCTCGTCTGCCCCGCCGCCGCCGAGGGCGCCGAGCACAATCCCGCCGAGCAGCCCTGGGCCACCTGCTCCTACGCCTACTTCGGCAACCTGAGCCCGACGGTCGAGTGCGCCCACTGCACCGGCGGCGAGCGACTCTGGCGGCTCGTCTGGTCCGGCGTCGATTACACCGGCGGCCACCGGGACGGCGCACGCAACACCGACAACAGCGCGTTCTCGAAAGCCAACGGCTACGACCTCGCCGACAACGTCGTCTTCGATCCGAGCAAGGTCGACGCCGGCGAGCCCGCCGACCCCACCATCCCCGACCACCAGGACCTCGGATACTTCGGCCCCGCGCGTGAGCCCGCCGGACGCGCCCTCCGGGCCGTCCCCCGGAACGTCGGCGCCAGCCCCGCCCGACCGCTCCTCATGGACATCGTCGTCCTGACCCAGCAGCCCGCGGCCGCCGGCTCGTGGAAGACCGCCCACCGCGACGTGACCGACGCCGACAAGGCCGCCAGCAGGTTCTTCTCCAACCACTGCAACACGTCGGCCCGCACGAAGAAGGACTGGGGGATCAACATCTACTACACCAACGGCACGGTGGGGTGGAAGACGTGGGACGACTTGCGGCTTCAGGTCCTCGCGCCCGACATCGCCGGCGACGACTGCCACTACTTCCATTAGCACAACGGCAACGGCCTTCTTACCACGGAGATCACGGAGGACGCGGAGGGAATTGTTGGAAGCGTGGTTGCTCGGGCCTGACAGGCCCTGATTCGCCAGCCCAGGGCGAAGCCCTGGGAAACATGGGCCAGACAGAGAAGCCCTGACAGGGCGATACAGGGCCTATGCTTCTTCCAGAAATACCTCTGCGATCTCTGCGGTGAAATGTTAGCGTTGTGCTGTGAGGTCCGCCATCTGTCGCGGCCGGGAAAACCGACGCCCCACTTTTCCTACGCAAATGGCCCGGAGCGGGATATAGTTATGTGGGCGGGGGTATAGCGTATGAATGATAATATCGACAATCATCGATACCCTGATTGGAAACACGGGCTATGCCTCGGAGCATGTGCGGGATTTGTGTGCGCCGGAGGCTGCATGGCATGGCTCTGGAAGATTTCCACGTTACCAGCCATATCTCCAGTCTCTCTGTCTCTTGCATTTCGCCCTTGGTGGCGGATTGAGAATTGGATCATTGCCGGAGTTGTCTTCGGTATCGTAGGATGTTCTGCCACGATACTAATCGCGCTTCGTCCAAGGACAAGGAGGGGAAAACGAGAACCAGCTACTACACCGGACGCGGGACCGTCGCGGGAGTGAACTGATGAAGACGTCCAGGGCCATCGTCGTGGCGGTCGTGCTGCTCGGCCTTGTCGCGGGCGCTGTGGTCTTCTTGTGGCCACGGCCCGAGATCGTCGACCTGCGGACGTCGAAGGGATACACGGTAAGAATAACCGTGACGAACGAATGGACTGAGCGGGACCTCGACCTTGGCGACAAGCGACCAGTTTCCTGCGAGGTGCTTGTCCGCGGCGCGACGGTCGTCCCCGCGCGCTACACAGGATGCACTCATCTTTCTGCGCTTCCGGTGCGGTTCCGTCTGATCGAAGCGAGGGACGGCGACATCGTTGGCGTGGTGGAACAGTCAACCCCGTCCGTGGTCCTGTACCTATACGATTTCAGTCGAGGAACAATGTGGCCCGGCGGCTCAAGTGCCGAGGCCAAAGCGCTCTTGACGCATTTCGAGGCGCCCAAGTCCGAGCCGTACGTGCTGGCCGAGAAGACTGACCGCGGCAAGGTCATCCCGTAGACGGGCGGGAAAGACACCGCCCCACTTTTTCTACGCAAATGGCCCTGAGCGGGATATGATGGAGTAGCGGGTGTGGGGGCGGATGCGGGATGCCGCTTGTGCGGAGTTGACCTCAGGATGAAAAGGCTCATCCCGCTGCTAGCGGTCACGTGTCTTGCAGCAGTCGTGTTGTCCCTGTGCCTTGCCCTTCCCACATTCCCGCTGACCACTTACCGTTCCTGGCGCCGCGAGTACTGTAGGAAGTGCGGGATACGTTCGGATCTTCAAGAGTCCGGCCTCGGTGGGTGGGAGTTCGCCAAGAGACAACGACGTTCTCTAGAAGCCACCCCGCTGTCTCAGTGGTACGCCGCACATCTCGACAAGACGTGCACACACGATTGGCGGTTCAATCCCGGCGAGATATCGCACAACCTGGAGTTGTTCGGAATCGTCCTTCGGTCCGGGCCTACCGAGTCCGCGTGCCGCCCGAGGCCTTCATTCGTCGAACTCAATGCCAGAGACCGAGCGAGGTTGGAGGACCTTGTGCAGCGTAGCCCGGATGCTTGCCGAGATTACATTACAAAGCGGCTCACGGGTTGGTTCCGAAGGGGGGCGATGATGCACACGCTGAAGATGAGGGCAGCTCTCGCCTCCCGCCCGGAGTATGCCCGGATTGATTTCTCTGTCCAGCCCATCGACGGGGTGGGGGGGATCTTCATCTGGGGAAGCGTGGCTTCGCGCGAGCAGCAAGAACGTCTCAAGGCAATACTCGATGCTACAGCGCCGCCGGTGGACGTTCGCTACGAAGTCGTCGTAGACGACGATGACGGCAAGGAGGAGGACAAGCAGGAGGGCGGGGAAGCCGAGATGGAATGAGCCGCCGTCGCCGGGAAGAACACCGCCCCACATTTTCCACGCAAATGGCCCGGAGCGGGATATAGTTAGACGGGCGGACGAACAGTGGACCGAGCGGGCGCGGTACGACCTCGAAACTGCCCGGGCAATGCGGAGCGCGAAGTTGACAGGGCAGGCTCCTGGACGTAGACTCTTGCTCGGGAGAACATGCCCGCCAATGCCCCGGCCGCAGGAGGGTGGAGCGGTCGGCTCTGACGGACCGAGGGAGGGGCAGGGAGTGAGACTTCAGAAAGGTGAGACGCTTATCCAGGAGCTACGACCCGAGCCGGCGGTACTGGTTGTCTGGCTGCTGGACAAGTGCCTCATCCCCGCGATGGTGGTGGGAGGGTTCTGTGCGCCTATCGCCGTGCTGCTAGCCGGAGTCGTTTCCGCTGCGACCTTCATCGCGGGCTTCATTGCGGGCACAGTTGCAGGTCTCCTGCTAGCACTGTTCTACCATGCCGCCCTGCGCGAGACATACGCCTACTACATCACGGATCGGCGCTGTGTCTTTCAGGGCGGCATCCTTCGCAGGGTAGAGCGCTCAGTCCCGTATCACAAGATAACCGACGTTGAGAGGAGCCAGCGTCTCGTTGAGCGCGCCCTGGGGCTTTCGACTCTCAACATCTTCACCCCCGGTACGTCGAGCATGCGGGGCTCGTCCCGGAGTGTCCAGCAGGCCGAGGTCTCGTTCGTTGGCTTGAAGGACAGCGAGACCCCAGCCCACACCATCAACGGAATGCTCAGGAAACTGAGGGCAACTGACGAATGACCCCGGCCGAGCCCCTTTGTCGAGGATCTGGCACCGGAAGGAGCGCGGATGAAGCTACAGGAAGGTGAAACCGTTCTGCACGAGTTGCACCCGGGACCGGGCGTCATGGTGATCTGGTTTTTCACGAAGTGCTTCATGGCGGCTGGCTGCTCCGCCGGCGCCTGTTTGGCTATCTGCTGGTGCCTCTCTACGTTTCTGGAGCCAGCAGCATCCCCGCCCAACTGCCCCGAGATTCCGGTCGGGCTCGTCGCCCTTGTTGTAGCCACCGTTTATTGCTCGTCCCTGCGAAAAACGTATGTCTACTACGTAACCGACCAGCGGTGTGTGTTCCACGGAGGCATCCTGAGAAGAGTCGAACGTTCGGTGCCCTATCACAAGATCACCGACGTCGAAACCAGCCAGAACCTCTTCGAGAAGGCTCTGGGGGTTTCGACGTTGAACATATTCACGCCAGGAACCGGGAGCAAGTCCGCCGAAGTCTCGTTCGTCGGACTCAAAGACCCCGAAACCCCGGCGCATACGATCGCTGAAATGGTCGACAAGTGCAAGCTGACGAGGGAGTAGTTGCCCGGCACCTCGCTCGGTGCGACTCACTATCCTCTCCGCCGTCTGAATGCCAACAGCGCGACGGCCGCCAAGCCGAGGTTCACCGGCCCGGCCGATGAGGCCGCGCTCAGCGCGATGATCGCGAGATGCTGAAGCGGTTGGGGTGGTGACGTGACGACAGGCTGAGGCGAAGGGCCGGGAAGAACACCGCCCCACATTCTCTACGCAAATCCCCTGCGGCAGGGGTCAGTGGTGAGGGGGCAGGGATGAGCAGAAGCGGCGCAGGAAGCGGCAGTGACCAGTCATCAGTGATCAGTCGGCAGCGAACGGCTCTGGACGACGGCGGAGCGGAGGCGGAACTGTACTCAATATGAGTACAGCCCCGCCGCCGCACCTCGCGGCGCCCGTCGTCTCAGTCAATCTCAGAAACGGACCGAACATCCGCCATCTCTCGCGGGGCGGGCAAAACAACGCTCCACATTTTCCACGCAAATGGCCCGGAGCGGGATGTAGTTAGACGGGCGCACAGGGCGACGGACGTGCGAGATGAGGAGTAGGATGATGCACTCGCCACAATCGGACGAGAAGCAGATAGCACGGGCACTTCGCCTTCACAAACGGGCCAAGTGGGCAAGAATCGCGATCGCGGTCTCCGCGTTGGTCGCACTTGGGCACCTCACCCGCGCTATCGTCGGCGTTGTGGCTATCGCGCGCATCTGTGCGCTTGAGAGAGCTTCCCTGTGGGAGGTGTTGGTCCCTGAGATGAGGGCAATTGAGGCGGACGAGCTCGTTGCCGCTCTTCTGGCCGCACGGGAAGCAGCTTTGGCGATGGGCGAAATTAGCGTCAGCTTTCTGGCGAGTTTGTTCTTCGTCTTCGCGGGACTGTGGATCTGGCAGTCTCTGCGGTACTGTCGACTCATCGCTCGTTTGTCGGAAGGCGGGGGCGAGGGCGCCGCCGTGAAACCACAGGCCCCCAACTGATCGCACGGAAGCAGGAGATTCAGCGAATGCCATTCGGAGTCACCCAGGGCATATTCGCCGCGATGTTCCTTGGCGCCGGAACTATTGGACTGCTGAAAGGCCGCAAATCACCCTCGCTCAGGGCGGCGTACGTCGGGCTGCTTGTGGTCGGTGCGATCTTCGTGGCCTGGGCGCTCCTGAGTGAGCTCGTCATGTTGGCCACTTCCCAGCGCTTTCGTGACGTGCGGCAGCCAGACTCGGCGGCTCTTCGGGCCATCGTGATTCATCCACACTCTCTGTCGGACGTCACCCCTCAGCTCGTCACCCGGCCGGTGCGAATCGACAACGGTCAGGATGTCGCCCGGATCGCCGACCTGCTGACCACAGCCCGGCGCTGGTCCGTGGACGGCCCCCACATGATCTGGCAGTGCCGGCTTGTGCTGGAGTACGGCGACCGGGAATCCAGTTGCGATGTCCTCCACACGACCAACAACGGCACGTGCTTTGACGTCGTGCTCTCGTCCGGGAGAGGCCGACTGTTGACAAACATACTGGTGCCTTCCTTCCGACAGGACGCGCTAGGAGAACTCCTATCGCGTCTTGCGTTCAGGAGTGAGGGAACGGGACCGGGACCGGAGCGGGAGTGAACCGATGAAGACGCGCAAAGCCATTGTCGTGGTGGTCGTGTTGCTCGGCCTTGTCGCGGGCGGAGCGATCGGGCTGTGGCTCTCTGCGCGGGATGAGCCCGACCGGGAAGCGCCGTTTCCTGATAATGTGCCTGACCGGCTCGTCATTCAAGTCGACGGCCAGAATCGCATTTGGATAGCAGGCCGCGGGCGCACCGCGGACAACGTCGTCAGGTACCTCCGTGCCGAAAAGGCACTCCGCGGGCGGGGCAGCGGGCGGACCCGGCAGCCCGTTCTCATTCAGGCCGACCCGAACGCGAAGTGGGAGACCGTCCGCGCGGTCGCCGACACGGCCGACGAGCACGGCCACCTGCTCGTCGACATCATTCGCGTCGACATCCCGTCATCGCAGGAACAAGCTGAATGAAGAGGCGCACGGTCATCATCACGGGTGTGCTCGCGGCGATCCTCATCGGGACGCCGGTGGCCGTGGTTCTGTCTGTCTTCCTCGGTCCGCCCGGATACGTTCGTCGCACGGAGGGATTCCGGGAGAAGATGAGGCAGAAGGCCGACATCGCGGCGATCCGCGCGTGGGCCGAAACGTATGAACCGCCCGCGGGCGCCCAGGAGACGCTTTCAGGCGCCGCTGTCTTCGTGCCGAAGTCCGACATCCCGGCCTGCATCGCCGATCTGAAGCCGCAGCAGGTCCGGTATAGCCCGGAAGGGCAAGCCGTCACTCTCATCTACGGCGGAGGTTTCGGCCATTGGGGGCTGGTCGTTGCGCCCGAAGGAACCGAGCCGGTCGCGTTCGGCGACTACTGCGTAGTCTTCGTGGAAGACGGCGCGTGGGTCTGGCACGAGATTCAGTGATGCCTGCGGTTGCGCGCAAAAAAGGCCCCGGTCAGCAATCCCCGACTTCACGCCCGAAGCGCCCCCGCGCAAGAGCAGGTGTCGGATACTGCCAATCGGGGCCGACAAACGAGCCAATGTCGGCTTCACGGAAATGCCCGAAACGACCCTCCGAATCCGCTAGGGGCCGCGTCCACCGACAATGACTCCATAAGAAATATACCCCATGAATTGGCCCGGGTCAAGCCGCGGAGTCGGGGAAGCAGCATCCGCAGATTCCGCAGATTGACGCAGATTGCGAGACCAGGGAGAGTTACCTGTTTGCGCGCACGCTTTCGCCACAACCCGCCGGGCGCCTGAACTGCCTAGGTGTAAAGCCAAGGGAAAAGGGAAGAATGGGAGAACGGGAAAAGGAATCTTCGCGGCCCCGACAGGGCGGGGCCCTCCCAAGTGACCGTCGTTCTATGGAGTGCGGCGGCTTGACGCCGCTCTGCCGAGGGGCGGAGCCCCGAGTGCACCCAAGCGCTCTGAAAAGCGGTCTCAAGCGACCGCACTCCAAAGCGGCTTCGCCGCAGAGGGGCCGTGAGCTTGTCGAACCGCCGCCAGCATGAGCGTGGAGTTTGCGCAGCAAACTCCGAGGCGTCCAACGGACGCCCGTTTCCCTCATCTTACACCCGCCCCGCATCACCGCCGGAACTCGATGTACTCGATGCAGGTGGTGCGGCGGTCGTCGTCGGGCTTGCGGAGGATGAGCTTGCCGCCCGTCACCGTGACCTTGTGAGCGACCAGCACGGTCTCGCCCTTGGCGAGGTCCTTCCCGATCTTGAACTCGGTCCCGTTGACGAGGACCGACCCGGAGCCCGGCGGCTCGCGGTTCCGCCGGTCGGCCTGATACCGCGCGCCCGGCCGGCTCTCTACTCTTCCTGGTGTTGCTTCACGAACAGGACCACGCCCGAGGCGCGCTGGATGATGCGGCTCAGGCCCATCGCGTAGGCGACGCAGATGGAGAACGTGACCGCCCAGTAGAGATGGAAGACGAGCTGGCACAGCGCGAGCAGCGCGGTCAGGAAGAAGAGCCCGGCGAGGATCTCGTGCCGCGACGCGTCGTCGTCGCGGACGTAGGTCTCGTCGACGAGCGTCAGACCGCCGGCGACCATCGGCACGGCGGCGTAGAGGATGTTCATCCACGGGAAGATGAGGAGCCAGCCGCCGGCCTCGCGGATCAGGTAGACGCCCGCGGCGATCCCGGCCGCGTAGTTCGCCGCCATGCCGAAGAAGAGCATCAGCAGCTTCTCCGGCTCCGACTTCGCGCGGTCCGAGAACGCGTGGTGGATCGAGAAGATGATGCCGGCGACGAAGAAGATGAGCAGAAAGACCACGATCGGCCCGGCCGCCGAGAAGAGCTGCTGCGACGACTCGGTCCGCAGCGTCTCGTCGGTCGCGTAGAGCGTCAGAAACGCGACGCTCATCAGGAAGAGCGAGAGCTCGTCGTACCGCGGCAGGAGCGTCGCAAGGCAGCCCGCCCTCGCCCCCTCGCTGCCCGACTGTCCGCTCAGGTAGGCCCGCCAGTAGAGGAGCCAGACGGCGAGCGCGAACGTTCCGCAGCCGATGAGGTAGTAGACGAGGTCCTCCAACGCCGGCCAGTCGGTATCGTTGGCGAGAAGCGGCAGCCAGTGTGCGAGGCTATCCGTCATTCGCAGCCCCCGGCTTCTTCCGCTTCGGCCAGACCCAGAACCGTCCGACCAGAATCGCGGCCGCGATGAGGGCGGCGTAGCAGCTGAGGTCGCACCAGAGCGCCAGCTCGAGGTAACGAGCGAGCGCTTCCGCCGACGCGGAATCGCCGGCCGGCGCCTCCGCCGCCCGCTCGAGCGCGAACGACGTGACCTTCAGCGCGGCTGCACACGCGGCCAACAGAGCAACGATCATAATACGCATGGCTTGCCTCCTTTCTTCCACGTCCGCTGGCGGTCAGTCTGAGTCTCCAAGATACATCCTGTCAACGGACTCGCCGCTGAGAATGCGGGCCAGCTCCCTCGGATAGAAGCGGATGCTCTTCAACTCGGATACGGGGCACCAGTGCAAGCCGGTCTGCCCGAGATCCGGGCTCGTTCCGAGCGATACCTCGGAGCCGTCGCCAAGTTCGCACTCGAATATCACTTCCACCTGGTGAAAGGAGTCGTCGAGATTTGAGTCCGGATGATTGCCCGAGATGAACTCTCGCACCCATCGCAGCTTCCCGATCCGGACCTCCGCGTTGGCCTCTTCCCGGACCTCCCGAACGAGACATTCGTGGAGCGACTCGCCGTGGCGCTGCCCGCCACCGGGCAAGACGTACCACGGACCGACCGAGTCGCGATAGCACGAGACCAGAACCGTGCCATCCTCGACGATGACGGCGCGTGCTGCTGTGCGTGGCCCTGTCATGTTTCCTCGTTCGGTCTCCAACACGGCCCTCAGCGGCGCGGGTCCTCCGCGTCCACTCGATGTCTTATCGGACGCTCGGTTTTCGGCCGACGATCAGCAAATATCGAGGCAGCTTCGGCAAATCGGCCTCTGATCGTCTGCCTTCCTTCTCTTCGCGGGCATCCAGTTCATCCTGAATCTGGTCCGCGGTCGTCCCGTCGTGCTCTTCCACCTTCACGAGACCGCAGCCCGCGTCCAGCGCCGCCTGGATGTGGTCGGCAACCGTCCAGTGATGTTCGTAGCCCTTGAATCCCTCGTTCGTGGTGTACGTGAACGGCCCTCTGTTGGCGTAGTCATTGAGTTCGTTCCACGGCGTCTCGTCGGACAACACGGGCGCGAACGGGTGGAACTCGTTCACCACAAGAACGCCGCCGGGCTTCAGGATTCGGACGGCCTCGGCGTAGTACTTCCGAAGGTCCGAAATCCAGACCGCCGCGCCGCCGCCGGTGTGGACCGCGTCGAAGGTGTCGTCCGCCAGCGCCGCCAGGTTCGTCACGTCCGATCTCAGGAAGGCGATGTCGAGGCCGAGGGTCCGCGCCCTTTCCTCGGCGATTTCCAGTTGCCCTTCACATATGTCGACCGATGTGACCTTCGCTCCCATTCCGGCGAGCGCGAACACGACTTCGTTATCGCCGCTGGCCAGGACGCAGACACTCTTGCCGCGGACATCGGCGAGGAACTCCATTTCACCGGGCGAAAGGACCAGCGTGGGATCGCGGTGGCACCTGTTCCACACGCCCTTCTCGTCCCGTCGTCGTCCCCACCATTTGGCCCAGCCGTTCCAGCAGGCCCGGTTCGACTCATGAACCTCGTTCATCTTCTTGCCTCGTCCTCCGCGTCCGCCAGTGCCTTCCGATAGCGGATGGCGATCAGAGGCGCGCCGAACTCGAGGGTCCTGGATGCGCCGTCGGGCTGGAACCCCATCGCTTCGTAGAACCGCCGCGCCGCGTCGTTCGCCTCGAAGACCCAGAGGACCGCTTCCGAACAGCCCCGCGACCGCAGGATATCTTCTCCGTGCCGGCAGAGCAAGCTGCCGATGCCCCGTCGCCAGTGCTCGGGCGCGAGGTAGATGCCCCAGACCTCGCCGGTCGCCGACTGATCCAGATCCGTCTCCCGATACGCGCCGACTGTTAAGAACCCGAGCACGTCGCCGTCCTGCTCCGCGAGGTACGTCTCTTCAGCGTGCGTCGCGATGGCCTCCCGAAAGAACTCGGCCCTGCGGCCGTAGTCCAGCTTGGCCAGGTGCTCGTCGGGCACGAGCCCGCGGTAAGCCGCCCGCCAGGCGTCGATGTGCACCTTCGCGAGGGCGGGCGCATCATCGGGTGTTGCAGGACGGATATTCATTTCGGCTTCCGGGCGCGGAGGTGGAGATAGTATGCCACAACCTGCGCGTCCTGCATATCGGGACATTCGCGGACGGTCTCGTCGCTGGGCCGCGGCTCGCCGACGCGCTCCAAGACGAAGCCGGTGTCGATCAGCAGGTTCAGCCATTGGCCGAGCGTGCGGGTGAATCGCGGCGTCTTGAAGTTGGGCAGCCCGGCCTTGGCCTCGGGCGGCGCGGCGTTGAAAAGCCACTCCATGATGTCGCCGTTCAGGTTGCGGAAGTAGTCACCCACTTCGATCGCGTACGTCGTTCCGTTCTCATCGCGCAAGTTCCGGTGGTGCGGCGTGTCACAGCACGGATGCGTGATCGAGAACTGCAGGAACCCGCCGGGCTTGAGAATGCGATATGCTTCGGCGACGACGCGGTCGGTCTCGGGGATGTCCATGAAGCTCATGAAGCCCGTCGCGAAGTCGAACGTTCCGTCGGGGAAGGGGAGTTCGACCGCGCTCGCGACGCGGTAGTCGATGCCGAGCGGCTCCTTATCCTCGGATTCGCGCGCGTGCTTGATGAAGTTCTCCGCGATGTCGACGGCGGTGACACGGGCGCCGCGGCGGGCGAGGAGCCGCGTGTTGTGCCCTTCGCCGCAGCCGATGTCGAGGCCCGCGAGCCCGTCGACGTCCGGCAGCATCTCGAAGAACGCCGGCGTGTTGAGGTAGTCGCGGTAGACGTCGTATCCCGCGCGGGCCAGCTTCGTCCACGCGTCCGCGTTCTCATTCCACAGCCGCCCGACCTCTTCGTGGTTCATTGCCTGTCCCCGGCTCTAACACACCCGCCGCAGCCAGCGCAGGCCGTCGTCGTCCGTCGCGTAGTGCTCGAACCCGAGCCCGGTCCAGAACGTGAACCCGCGCTCATTGCCCGGCGGCACGTCGACCTCGACGCGGTCCACGCCCGGCTCCGATGCCAGCTCGTCGAGGACCAGCCGCACGCTCTCGGCCCCGTATCCCTTGCCCCACTGCGAGCGGTCGCCGATGAAGACGGTCAACTCCGCCTTCTGTTCCCCCGGGGCGAAATGCACGTCGATGTCGCCGATGTATTCGCCCGCGACCTCGATAGCGTAGAGAGCGTCGCCGTCCCGCAGTCGCTCGCGCATCCACTCGCGGCCGCTCGCAAGCTGTTCGTCGGGGGAGCCGGGTGGCTCCTCATTCGGGTCGGCACCCATCAGAGCAATCAGCTCGGCGTCCGAGGTCCATTCCGCGCGTCGCGGCAGGTCCTGCTCGGACAGCGGCCGCAGACACACGGTGTCTCCGCTCATTCGATCCTTCACTTCTCCGCTCCGCGCAGGTCCTTACGGCGCGTCTGCTCGGACGCACTTCTTGAGCGCAACTATCTCTGGGATGACTGAACGACAGTGTAGCGACGCGCTCCGGCCAAGGCAAGGAGGCGCCGACGTGACCCCGTCCTGTTGAAAAGCTCCTCTTTCCGGGTGGCCCCGACTGTGTCGGGGTCGCCGAAGGCGACAGGAGGCGTGCTAACGGTCCTCTTGCGGCCCTCCGCCTTCGCCCTTCGACAAGCTCAGGGCTTCGGCGGACAAGACGGCCGCCCGGACGGAGTCCGGGCCACCCAACGCGGCGGCTTGACGCGCGTCGGTGCGTGTGGCATGCTCAGCGCCGCTGACCGAACAGAGGAGGGGACCACGCGATGGCTGACGAGACAGATGTAGGAACGGCGTTTGAGATTCCGGGCGCGCGGGGCGAGATCATCCGGGGCAACGTGCACCTGCCGTTCGACGGTGCTCACGGCCGTGGGCCGACCGGCAACGACCCCGGCGGGCGGCTCCCGCTCGTCCTGATGCTCCACGGATTCAAGGGCTACAAGGACTACGGATTCTTCCCGCACCTGACGCGGCGGCTGGCCGACGCGGGGCTCGTGACCGTCCGCTTCAACTTCTCGCACAGCGGGATCGACGACGATCCCTCGACGTTCGGCCGGCCGGACCTGTTCGAGCGCGACTCGTGGTCGAACCAGCTCGCCGACGTCGCGGCCGTGGTCGCGGCGGCCGAAGCGGGCACGCTCCCGCACGCCGACCGGACGGACGTCGCGCGGCTCGGCCTGCTCGGGCACAGCCGCGGCGGCGTGACGGCGCTGCTGACCGCGGGCCACGATCCGCGCGTCGGCGCCGTCGCCGCGCTCTCGTCGCCTGCGAGCACCGACACGCTCCCCGAGAGCGCCCGGCACATCATCCGCGACGAGGGGCACATCGTGTCGCCGTCATCGCGGACGGGCCAGCAGCTTCGCATCGGCCGGGCGTGGCTGGAGGACCTCGAGCAAAACGCCGAGAAGCTCGACCTGATCACGGCCGTCGGGCGGATCGAGGCGCCGCTCCTGATCGCGCACGGCACGGCCGACGAGTCGGTCCCCGTCGGCTGCGCGCACGTCATCGCCGACGCCTATACGGGGGAGCCCGAACTGCTGCTCGTCGAGGGAGCGGGCCACACGTTCAACTGCGTGAACCCGTTCGAGGGCCCGACGCCGTCGCTCGACACCCTCATCACCGCCGCCTCGGCGTTCTTCACGACACGGCTTGGCTGACGGGCGATGCCGGCAAGGGGGCCGCCTCGCGCCGAGGCCAGCGCCGGGCGCGCGGCCACTCAGTACGTCGCCTCGCGCGCCCGGTGGTCAGGATCCTTTCGAGATTACCTTCTCCTTCTCAGACGTGCGAGACCGCCGAGCCCCAACAGCATCAACGCCGCCCCGGCCGGCTCGGGGACAATGACCGGCGGGGCCTCCGCCATGGTGACCCGGAGCGTGTCGATGCCGGAGCCGCTATCGTCGTCGGTGACCGTGACCGCGACCGTGAACGAGGTGCCGACGGGGGAATTCGGGAACACGTGACTCCCTGTCGCAGTATGAAGCGACTCGTTAACGAGAAGGCTCTCGGCGTCTCCGTCTCCCCAGATCGCGCTGGCCGTGTGGGTGTCGTCCGAGCCGGGGTCCGAGAAGGTGACCGACAAAACCAGCGGCGTGCCGTTCGGCACCGTCTGGTTCGGCCCCGCGTTCACGGACGGCGGGACGTTGAACACCGTGCCCGTGGCGGTGGTCATCCCCGTCTCATCCAGAGCGTCGGTCACACTCAGTGTTACCGTGTAGCTCCCGTTGTCGGCGTACGCGTGGACGGGATTGGTCAGGTCCACGCCCTCCTCGTTCGCGGACCCATCGCCGAAGTTCCAATCATAGGTCAGTGGCGCCAGACCGCCGCACTGGCGGCGCCGACGCCCAAGACCAACGTGCACAACATTGCCGCCAGAATGCCGACGGCGTTCGTCGTTCTCATCTCGCATCTCCTTTCCAAGAACAAGGTTTCGTTACTTTCTTCTCCTCAATCCCAGCAGCGCCAGGCCGACGAGGCCCAACGCACCCGAATCACCGACGCCTGCGTCGCATGCCCAGCGACATCAGGCTGAGGACACCAAGCGCGAAGGTCGAGGGCTCAGGCACAACATTATTGGTCAACAGAATGTCGGCGGTGCTGATTAAGACTCCGTCGACGCGGAGCTCAAAGGTCGCAAGCTGCGAGTCGGGGAATGCGGGCGCGGTGATCTCCAATCCCCAGTAGTCCAGGAACGAGGGGGGCACGCCCAAGACTCCCCAGGTCGCCGGAAAGCCCCACGGCTTGGTAGGATCCGTGCCGAAAGGAGGATATACGGGCAGCGGCGCGAAGGTCGGCGCATACGTGAAATTAAATGGATAGACGGGATCGAGCGGGAAGTTCGTGTTCCGCTCGAAGTAGTTGACACTCCACGCGCCCAATGTCGTGGGATCGACTCGCACGACGATGTTGTTCATCTCGTCGATCGCCGTGTCGAGCGCGCCGCTGATCTCCCCGCCAAAGACGCTCGCAGCAAGTCCGGCAACGGAGTTGGTGAGCATGCCCCCCGTGCCCTCGACGATCTCGGTGGCTTGATTCAGGGCCAGCCCACCTGCTGGATCGATATCGATACCCCCCGTCGCCGGGCCGACGTTCATTCCCCAAACCGAAATACCTTCGTCTCGCAACGTCGCCGTCGTGTTGAACAGCGTGGGGTAGGTGAAATTACCCACCGGTCCCGGCGGGTCGTAGTCGATCTCCCCTTCGTTGGCGGCCGAATCGCCGGTCCAGATGATGATGCGTTCGGCGTCTCCCTGTGGCGAACCGCCGAGCACCGTTTCCCAACCGTCCGCCAGTTCGACAAGCGACGAGAATTGCTGCTCGGGCTCTTGGCCGGGCAGTCCGCCGCCGATTAGGATGAACGGGTCTCCGTAAGCCGCAATCGCTGCCTCGGCCGCCGCCGCGGTGCCGAACACCGAGCCGACGACGTAGGGGACGGGGACGTACGGAGTATCCCCGATGAAGTCGTGATAGTCGGCCACGGCCCAGCTAAAGCTCGTTCCCGGGTTGGCCGCCTCATAGCTCGTCATAACGCCGCCGCCAAACGCAACAGCGCTCTGAAACTTGGCCAGTCCGCCATTGCCGGCCGACCCCATCGAGCCGGTCGTGTCTGTCAGAAAGAGAACCTCGACCTCAGGTGCGCCCGAGGGCGGCGGCGGAAGAGGGACTTCGCCCGCTCCGGTCGGTGCGGCGGTCGTCGTGATCGACGTCGCGAGGCCGCCCCCAGGAGATCCTGGGGCTGCCGCCGGTTGGCCGAAAAAGGTGGTCCCGCCGGGAGGGACAAAATAGGCCGGTGGTGCCGTCGTAAAGCTACCGGTGATGGTGGCGAAGGCCATCTGCGGAAACGCGACGACCACCGCGAAGGCGACGTACAACAATGCTATCACTTTCTTCATCTTGCATCTCCTTTCGTCCATAGTTTTGCGCCCTCTCGGGCACTAACTTGCTCGCGATCCGGATCGCCCACGCCGCCGCCGGCCTCGACCTTACGGGACCGTAGAACACGCCGGCGGGCCAATCCAAACCGCCCCCTGGCTCTAAATGCCAGGTTATCCGTCCCAACGTCCTACTTCGGTCGTCATCACCTCTTCTTCGTCTGCCTCTTGGTCCACTCTCCCGCCACAGACAATTGGCAGACCATGCCGGTCGCCACACGCATGCTTTCTCTGCGCAGCGCGCCCCCGAATGTGGAACGGCTGCACCACAGCATGGCAGGCCATCGCCCACCGCTCATGTATTCCCCCCGCGCAATGCGCCCGGTCTGCCGGGCGCCCGCTGGAGGCACGGCATATATCCGCGTCGGCGCATCGCGCACGGCTGGCGTGGCATCCGGGCAGCATGGCCGCGCCCGCAGCGCCGGCCAACCCCGCCACAATCCCAACCACCAACACCATCGCTATTGTCTTCTTCATTGCTTTCATCCAGCGTCTCCTTCTCGTTCACGCCCCTTCGGGCGTTGCTGGTGTTCGCGGCCCCGGACAATCCAGCGCCGCCAGGTGCATCTCGACGTGCGGCCGCATCGGTCATGAGCATTCTCTTCCCAGGTGGGCCGAGGTGGCGACGTTCACTTCCTCCGCTTCAAGCCAATCATTCCGGCGAGCCCTAAAGCCAGCACGGCGAACGAGCCCGGCTCAGGGATGACGGCCTCCGTCCACTCGACGGTCAATACCGGCCGCTGGGCCTCGTTCGCGTTCTGGAGGGAATTGAACCGCTTCGCGGTCGTGTTCGTTCCCTCATCGCCGATGAGGATCCAGCCGAAGTTGGTGCCGGGGCTGTCCAGCCACTGCTGCACGTCGGCGATCATCCCGGCCGAGGACCAAGCGTGGGCCCCCAGCGTGTTGCCGACCGACGTCGTGGCGCTCGCACCGCCAACGAAGTCGCCGCCTGCGCTCGCCCAGAACTGGGTGTTGTAGGCCCTGTCCGACCACGTCGCGTCGCCGATGGTCGCGTTGGTGCCCGAGCCTTCGTTTCCAAACGCGTCGGACGCCCCCTCGCCCCAGTCGGCGGTCAGGCGATACAGCGAGAGGGCCCGCGCAACGGCGTCGCGCGTCCTGGACAATTCGAGCGTCAGGGTCGCGCTCGTGATCGTGGACCCGCCGGGGATGCTGCCGGGGTCGAATTGAATGAGGGCGCGTCGCAGGCCGTCGGCGTTGTTCCGCCCCGCGAAGATGAATTGGCCGGCCCCGTTGCTCACGGTGTCCGATTCGCTGTAGATCGTGTTGTCCTTCACCGGCGCGAGGTTGACGAGCCCCGCGTGCGACACGCTCGCACAAACAACAAAACACACACACAATATTGAGGCAACTGTCTTCATCGTTCCGTCCTCCTATTACTAGCCAGACGTTATTTCCTTGCGCCGCACATGCGGCGAGCAACATCGTTCTGAGAAGCCGCACCCGTCACCCCCGACCCGCAGCCGTGCAGGGGTGCGTCATTTCCGCCGCCTTCTCATTACGATCAGCGCTGCTCCGATCAGCCCCAGCCCTGTCGGCTCGGGGATGGGCGGCCCCTCGGCCTGCGTCAGCACGAGGCCGAATTCGGGGCTGACCAAGAAGTGATCGCCGAGGAGGAAGAACTCGTTGCCGAGGGCCGGCGGCGGTATCAACTCCGGATCGACCGGCGGGAAATAGCTCCAGTCCGCATCGGCCGCGGATTGCAGTTGGATCGGCGGCAAGCCGTTGTCGTCCCTGTCGAAGACCCGTATGTCCCATGGGGCGCCGACTCTCGTGAATGTGAGCCGCGGCTGCACGTTGAACAAGGTGGTGAACGTGCCGCCGTCGGGATGCGTCTTGGTGGCCTCAAGAATTCCAGCGGGTGCCGGGGTATCGGGATCGAGTTCGACGGAGACGTCCCAGAAGGAACTGCCCGTGCCCTCATTCACCTCGATTGGCGCGACGGATGTGAGGCTCAACTCGACTATCTCGATGTCGATGGTGGCCTCCGCAGGAAAGGGGGGCGGGACCACTCCGTTCAACCGTTCGATCAGGGTGTCGGTGTTGCCCAGGTGCTCTTGGTCGAACGGGTTCCCCTCGAGTTGCACGGCGCCGGTGAACGGAGCCGAGCCCGGACCAAAGAAATCCGCCGGAAGCGGGTTGATCCCGAAATCGAACTGAGCGTCGACGGTTCTCAGATAATCGGTGCCCGGGGGCACCGGCGGGTCGGCGGCCTGGGCGGGCGCCGCAATGAGAACAACTGCGACCACCACAAGCGCCAACAACCTGAACGCAGCGCCGGACCTATCGGCAATGCCACAATCTTCTAGCCATTTCATCGTCTTGCCTCCTTTCCAGTGCCGCGGCCAAACGGCCGCGGTCGCCTTGGTTACCCTCCCCATTCATTCACCCTCTCCTTCTTCTCAGCGCGAGCAGCGCTATTCCGATCAGCCCCAAGCCGCCCGGCTCGGGCACGACGGGAGCGCTGCCATACGACAGGTCGCCCCAGACCTTCGCGTTGGCCGTCTGCGGGCCGAGGAACGCACTCCAGATTCTCGTGTCGGAGACGAACCCGACGCCGGAGGAGCCGCTCGAGATGGTGCTGGCGAGCTGGTTGTTGCCCGCGTCGAACACGGCGAACCGCGACGTGCCGGCGCCCGCGGCCTTCACGACGAAGAAGGAGAACGTCCCGTCGGTGAAGTGCAGATGAGTCGGGTCGTACGTCACGGTCCCGATCTCGGTGTTGGCGGCCCGCTCGGGCAGGGCGGTGTTGCCGTAGTAGCCGCCATACTGCGGGAACGTCTGGCCGCTCGTGAACGAGATGCCCTGATCCAGCAGCGGCTGCTGGTTGCTCAGCAGCGTCCCGTTCGCAAACGGGAATGTGAGGCCCGTCTGCGGGCCGGCCGCCGCCTGATAGGCGCCCCAATCGTTGTAGACCGTGACCGTGGCCGACCGGGCCACGCCCGGCAGCACGACCAGCGCCATGACAACGGTTAGATGAATCACGAGCTTTTTCCACATTACACAGTTCTCCTTAGCTGGGGCCAGCGCCCGGTGCGGCCACTCAATACATCGCCTCGCGCGCCCGGTGGTCATGATTCTTTCGAGTTCACTTCCTTCTTCTCAGTCGCGCCACGCCACCAAGCCCAAGGAGCATCAGCGCGGCCGCGCCGGGCTCGGGGACGAAGGGCTGCAAGTCCACCCTCGAGGGCCCGTTGATCTGCGGGACCCACGGCGAGAAGCCGCCGCCGAAGTCCGCCCTCAGCTCGGTGAACACGTCGAAAAAGCTGTCGATCTGATACAGGCCACCGCCGATGTCCGTGATCGTCGTCTGACCCTGCGAGGGCTGCGAAGGGCTTTCCTGGATCTCGATGGTCCCGCCGCCCACACTACCCACCAAGCTCATCGCGATGATCTCCGTATCGAACGTGCCGGTCGTGTTGCCGGTCTTGCCGCGCACCACCGTTTCGACGGGGCCCGTCAGTTCCACCTGCCCGACCGGGTTGCCGCTGATCGTCACGTCAGCCCGCAGGATCGACTCGAACTCCTCGTGCTCGTCACCGGCGTCGTCCCACCGCAGGCGGACGAAAGCCGCTTGGTGCAGGATGTTCTCCATGATGATGGGCGGCAGGGGCGTGTCGAACTCCGCGTGGACCTGTTCCGCCGTGCGATACACGCCGTCGAGCGGCGGCAACTCCGGATCATCGGTGATGATCCAGTCTTGGGCGAGGGCACTGGCGCTGCTCAGCAGTACGAGGGCAAAGGCGGCCAACACGGCCACCACGATTTGTCTCTTCTGCGGTTTCATCTCACGTCTCCTTTCAGATTGATGGCTTTCCACGGCACACCGCCACGCGCGGCGCGCCAATTGACCAACGTCCGCTCATTCCATCGCTGCTCCTTTCCGGTGCATCGCACCTTGCTTCCTCCGCCTCCCGCGGACCAGTAACACTGCCGCTCCGATCAACGCCAGCCCCGGCGGTTTGCCCGCCGAAGCGGGGCGAGGCCGGCTGATTCATTTCCGCCTGCGTCTCGCCAGGCCGCCGAGCCCCAACAGCATCAGCGCAGCCGCGCCCGGCTCGGGGATGACGGGGGCAAGCTCGTGCCCGAGGCCGAAGCGAACGGTGCCGGTCTCGGTCCCCGACACGCCCTCGTACACGCTGCCCGGGGCGCCCTGAAAATCGATCTCGTAGAAGATGTCGAAGAAGCTGTCGACGGCGAAGTCGCTTCCGGGCAGCCCCAGCCGTGTGAGCGTCGTGTGGCCCGGGCTCGGCAGGCCGAAGTTGCGGCCCACCCGGACGGTCAGCTCGGCGAAGTCGGGGTCGCCGAAGATCGATCCCTGAAGTTGGACCATCTCGGTGTCGAAGTCCTGGACCGCATCGCCCGGATTACGGGGGCCGGTCTCGATGATGCCGTCGATGGGAATGTCAATGATCCGGTGGGGCTCCGAGGGGTCGTCGGGATTGAACAAGTCGATCCGGAATAACGCCCCGGCTTGATGCGAGAAGGTGTGGGCCTCGCCGCCCACGCTGCCGCCGGGGCCGCCGGTGCCGGGTTCGTACAGCTTGAGAATCGTAACGTGTCCGTAGTGTTTCGGCGGCGGTTTCCTGGCCACACGGCAAGGACTGGTCGGGAACGTGCCGTAGCCGCTCGCGTGGTTGAACACATCGAGCAGAACGGGGTCCGGGCCGGGGACCGTTTCCTCGGCCCCCGCCGACAGCGCGGTCAACACGAACGCCACACACAACAGAGCGAGAGTTGCAGCCTTCATCATTCCTGTCTCCAAAGTCATGACACTATTGTCAAAGCGCAAAGCGCATCCTCCTCTGCGAGAGCGCAGAGCGCACCAGGTTCTGCCAGAGCGCAGAGCACCTCTTCCTCTGCCAGAACGCACCTTCCTCGCCGGATGCACCGGCGAGCCGGTCATCTCCTCATAGTCGCCTCCTCCCGGCGCAGCGCGCCATTATTTCCCTCGGCCAGCCAATCGACCGTCTCGTCAGCTCTCGGCGCCTCCTTATCTGTTGCACCTCCTCGATAGACGTGGCGTGGAATCCCGGTGCGCCCTTCGCGGGTGCACGCTCGTTCCATCGACCGGGTTGGGGGCGCCGGCGCGTGGCCCGCGCCCCTCGGTTACGTTCGGTTCGTGCGAGCGCGCCCGTCCAACCGGGCGCGTCCGCTTACAACGCGGGGCGTCGGCGTCGCACGACAAGTGCGAGGCCGATCATCCGCCTTCGCCCTTCGACACGCTCAGGGCTTCGGCGTGACACGGCCCCAGCCGCGCCGGGCCTGCCGCGGCGTAGCCGGAGCAACAACAAGAGCACCTATGCGCGGCGACGCCTGCGCACCAGGCCGGCCGCGCCGAGCAGGAGCAGCGCGGCGGAGCCGGGCTCGGGGATGGTGGTGCTGCTGCCCGTGATCACGAACGCGAGGTCCAGCGACCGCGGCGGCGTGATGATGGGATCGAACAGCTCGCTCCAGCCCGTGCCCGGGACACCCCAGACCGCGTCGTCTTCGAACTGAGTCTGCGTCGTCTTCCAGCCGAGTTCGACGTCGGGAGTGGCGGTCTGTACCGAGAGGTCGAGCCAGTAGATGGTGCCTTCTTTCTGCTCGAACGGGTCGGTAATGTTCGTGATGTTGGCCTGCCAGGTCACGAGGTGGTCCGGCGGGGGAATGAACACGCCGGCCTCCGGGTTGTACCAGCCCTGGTTGCCGGTCTCGTACTGCCGCACCACGACCTCGGTCGTCGTGAAATCCCGCTCCCACAAGAGCGCGCCCGGCTTGCTGAACGGACCGGTGCGGTCGTCCTCGTGGATGCTGGCGTGGACGTTGACCAGTTGCGCCGGATCCGTGAACAGGTCCTGATGCGACGAGAACCAGAAGTGAATGTCGTCCACGGTCCCGGTCTCGCCGCACCGCCAGTCGTCGGCCAGCACCAGTGGATCGTTAAACGCCACGTCCCAGCCGAGCGGGTCCGGCAACTGCGGGAAGTGCATCTTGTGGTCGTCGCCCGGATCCCAGTCGGCCAGCGCGGCCGAACTCAGCAGGGCAACGCACAGCGCGGTCGTCACAACAGTCATGAGATTCTTCATTTTCAGACTCCTTCTCCTCAATGTGTTTCACTAG